>JBDRIZ010000157.1:0-5110 GCA_043815525.1 Candidatus Woesearchaeota archaeon | reverse complement strand
CGTTTGCTGTCAGGCCTGAATAGTCTTGTATTGTGGCATCCTGTATAACCTCATTTGCAAGGAGCCCTTTTGCTATTGTGTTTGCCTGTTCACCATTGATGCCACTAAGCAGGAATTGCCTTGCTGTGGATACTCCGCCTGCAAGCTGCCTTCCAAGAATCATTTCGAGATTTTCCTTTGCAGTCTTCCCTTCGTTATCAGTTACGCCAGGCTTGAAGCTGACAAGTATGGAGTAGTCAAAATTTCCGTTCGGCAGGCTTCCCTGTGATTGCACAACCTGTATTATTGGGTCGTGGAAGAGCGTTTCTGCAGCGTAGCGGATCTCTTCAGTTGAAAGGTCTGCATCCAGGATGTAGATTTTTCTTGTGACCACGCCTTTAGCATCAATTCCAAGAAAGTTTCGAATCTCTGCAAGCCTTGAGTTGCCTTCTGCGTCTGTAATGCCATGCTTGTAGCCGACTTCAATCTTGTGCATTTTAGCCCTCCTTGCCAGTGAAATGGACTGTCTCTCCGTTGTAGGCTGTCAAAGTGACTGTACCTCCTATTCTTCCTGTGACCTTTGCCTCAAGGCCTTGAGAGTTAACAAATCTTATTGCCTCTTCAGCCCTTGTTGTGGTAAAAAAACCCTCGTTACCTAGGGGCCATTGTGCATAAGCGTCTCTGATATTCATTCCTGAAAGGCCAATGAGTGCAAGCTCCCGCCAGTCTGGCTTGTAAAGGTCACTTATTTGTGCGTGCAGGCCGTGTTTCGCGAGGGGTCTTGCAAGCTTGTCGTTGAATGCTCCTCCGCTCATGTGATAAACGCTCGATGCAAGCCCTTTTTCCATCAGAGTCTTGAACACTGGATAGAAGATAATCGATGGCCTTGTGAGATAGTCAAGGAATACTTTTCCTTCTGGTGTGTCCACCCAATCATCCACTTTGTGCTCGGTGCACCAGCTTTTACCAACCTCTGCCACTATGGCTCTTTTTTTGCTTATGCCGTTTGAACGTAGGAACCCTTGTATGACCACCAGATCATCTCCGGCTTTAGGGGTTGGTGGGTTTCGCAGTTTCTCTAAATCAATCACGCTTACGGCACTGCCACTTATGTTATAGGCAGGTGCCTCTGGTTTGTAGCCTCTCAACCTGTCACCAACCTGCTCGTGCTGCATGATTGTCGTGACACCGATTTCCTTGCCTGTCTGCCTGGCGTAATTGCATATCTGCCTCACCTGGCTTTCACTCAGGCAGTTTGTCTCAAGCACGTCAGAGACAACCTTTGCATTTGCGCCAATTTTTATTGTGTCGTCTAGCTTCATGGCAATCGAGTCCCTGACTGCAAGCTTGAGCTTTTTTCCCTGCACATAGAATATGGTTTTTGTACCTACTCCATCAGAATTCATGTATACAGGTTTTCCTTCAGGATCAAACAGAGCATAATTTGTGCTTTTATATTCAATTGTCCTCCTTCCTGGAAATCTCCACTGCGCCTCCACCCTTGGAATAATGCTAAGCATTGTTCCTGAAATGTTTGCGTCGCAATTCATTAGGTCGCCCAGGATGGCAAGTTCTCCGTTAGGTATCGAGATTTTGGCCTCATTTGCTCCTTCCACAAGCGTTTTTGCTATCATCTCAAGCATGGACTTGTCAGCAATTCTTGCGTCTATCACATCTGTAAAGCATACTGGTTCTACATCCATGTTTTTTGCCTGGTTAAGAAGCCGGTTTACCATTGTTTTTGCGTATTTACCGATGTCTTTTTGATTTGGGTCTCCTCCTGCCGAGTGCACAACTCCAATATGATTTGCGGGAATTTTGTGAACAGCTATTCCATTCATGCCTTCCTGGATCACCTCTGCATATGTGGAGTTTTTCAGTGTGGGAGCGCAGATAGCTGCTAATAGTTTGCTTCCTTCATTACCTGCAATGATAACATTCTTTATGTAGTCATCTAATTCCATTCATCCCACCTATCTTCTCATAAAACTCGTTTATCTTTTCCTCGAGGAATTCACTGCTTCTCTTGAACACTGAGTCTGGCTTGTTGAGCAGGTGGTCCTCTATCACTATGCCGTCTGGCGCAAGGTGCCAGTTTCCCTTCACTTTGTAGCAGAGCCAGTCGCTTCCTTTCCATTTTCCCCAAAGCCCATCCAATAGGTCGTCGAATGTTGCTCCTGCTATCACATGGTCTCCGATTTGCTTTTGGCATTCCTGTGCGTGGCCTGCCGCAGCCTTGAGCTGCTCCTTGTCCTCGAAGTTTACGTGCTTGGCCAGGTATTTGTAGTCCATTGGCAATTCGTAGCCTCTCATGAATATTGGGCCTGCATCTACTTTTGCAGTCATCAGGTGGAAGCTCGACCTAAGGTTGCTGCATCCAAGCCTCATCGCTTTTGCTGATGGTACCCATGCGTCTCCGTAAAGGAGCCTTTTCCCAAGCCTTCTATCCTCTCTCTTCTCCCGCACAAGTAGGTCTCCTGGATGGACATTGCCTGTCAGCCACCAATCGATGTACTCTTCAGGTATCAGTTGCATGAACCCTGCTGCAAAGCATGGTATCTCTTGGATTATTCCATTTTTTGTCATTTCGTCCAGAATCTGCCCGTAGAAATCCTTGAAAAATTCTCTTCTTGCTTGTATTGCTGCCAGCCCTTTTTCATCCGGCTTTTTGCTGTTTATTGCCTTGTAATAGTCTCCCCTCTTGATGCCTCTTTGCTTTTCATAGCTTTCAAGGTCCATTTCGACAAGAGGCACTCCGATTTCTTGCGCCCTTTCCCTTGCCCCAACTTCCGGATGGTCAATCCTTGCTGTTGCGATAATTCTTACTATGCCAGGAATCTGCTCGTTTATTTTCTTGACATTCGAGCCTCCGCAGTCCATCAGGCAGAGTATTCCGTTCTTCCTGTCAAACCTGAATGCTTCGACGTTTGATCCAGGCACTATCGGGAAGTCAGTGATCATTTTAGATGTCATATCCCTTGTGACCTCTTATCTTCGTTGCATGGCTCTTTTTCTCCAGCTCTATCTTCTGGATGCAATCGAGATTCCTGCTAATTTTTGCAGCCACTTGGACTGCGTTCATGTACTCTCCTATTCCAACAAACCCTGTGGACTTCAAGCCTGAGAAGCAGTCCATGTATTCCTGCCATCCATTGATTGATTCCTGTTCCCTTACAGCTACTTGGATGCCCCTGCCAGATGAGACTATTGAGTCTATAGGTTTCAGGTTGGTGTAGCGGCAGCAGAGGTTCAGTACAAGGTCATCCTGCTGTATCTGCTCTGGTTTTTTCACCATGTAGCCTATCTTAAGATTATCCATTATGTCAGTCACAGCCTTTATCTGCGGATAATCTCCTTTGGCCACGACTTTTATTGCACCCTCTGGCGGTGTGTACATGAATTTCCGGGCAAGGTTTATTGCGCAATAGCTTGCATTAATGCCTGTGCACAGTACAGCGTTCCTCAGAGGCTTCTCAGATGATGAAAGTAACGCGTTCAGCCCACCTGTCTCTTCGTCGCTGAATGGTATCGCAATTGAAAGGTCAGCTTTTCCTATCATGTTCTTGATCATGCCTGAAAGGATGTTTGTCTTGCCTGCTCCGCTGACTATTGCTGTTGGTCTGCTGTGTACCATTATGGTTCTCACAAGACCTTTTACTTTTTCCTCTGTATTGTCTGCAGAGGCAAAATTTACCCTGATTGTCAGTTCTGGGTCTTCTGCTTTTTTCTGTTGTGCTCCTGGCAGGAATAAATGTTCGTCGCTTGTTGAGCCCAGTATTACATAAATTGGTATCATTTTGTCACCTCTCCAATACTGATTCGCCTTCAACGTACACCTTGCTGGCGAATGGCATGAAGTCCTCCAGCCATGACTGCATTGGCTTGCTTTCAAAAACATCCCTTCCAAGGGTCCTGTTTGCAACCTCTGCGGCCGCATATGCCATCAGCTCGCATGAGTGCCTGGTCACCTCTTCAAGGTCTATTCTCTTTGCCCTGATTGCATCATCAAAATGGTTTATCCAGTTTTCTGGGTCATTGTTGTCCATTGCTTTTTGCTGGGCAATTGCTTTTGCTGCGTACACTCCATTTTGCCGAAAGACTGCTCTTTGTATTTCCTTGTTTGTCGGCACAGCCCACAGCTCGCCGTCCCTGGATACAGGTATCATGTTCCTGTTCTCGTCTATGTTGCATGCATAGTCTGTTATCAGGGGCTTTCTCTTGTACGCTGCAACCTCTCCCTTACCGTCGTATGATATCATCCCCCTTGCTCTCACAAAATCCACTTGCGCCTGGCAAAACCTCGGGAATATGTCCTGGGTGTATTTGTCATATCCTTCCTTGTCCAGGCCGCTGAGCTTCTGCTCCTCTTCTTTTGTTATTGGCCGATCCCCTGCCTTCTCGAATTTTGTCGTACTGTCATATACAATCTTGTCCAGTAAAAATCCAGGGTTTGGCACGCTCTTTAGGCAATATTTTGCCAGAAGGTCGTCCATTGCCTTTGTTTTCCTGCCCTGTTGCTTGGCATCCGATAATGCCCGCCTTATGACATTCAGGTATTCCACAGTGTCGCTGTATGTTGACGCTGCTTCATAATAATGCAGCATTCCTGCCTCTTTGAATATCTTCTCGAAGGTGCTGCTTCCAAGCGGAAACCCCTGCCTGTAGATTGACTCTATGTCTGCGACTGCACACTGAAGTTTGCCTGATGTGAGCGCCTTTCTGTACGCTTTCAGGTCGTTTCCGCAATAGGTTTCAGGAGTGTGTACTAACTTCATAAGTATCAGGTTTGTCGTGTCTCCCTTGTCAAGAAGTCTTGTAAGGTCAGTCTCTTTTCCGTCCCTGTCCAAGAGTGTGACAAAGCATGTCTCGATGTCAGGATTCCTCTGCTTGAAGTACTCGAAGAAGGCTGCTGTCGTCATCGTGAGTATCTCTGCCTTGTTTTTGATTGTCTGGTCTGGTATTTTCTTCTTCAGGTCAGCGACCGAGAACCTGCCGCTTGCTGCCATTGCCCCCCTACCCATCTCATCAGCAGTGGGAGATTTGTGCCAATTTCTAAAATTTCCTTCATTTACTATATCTTTTGTGCTGCCCATCCTCAAACCCCCACATTTTTTTTTGTTTCAATAAGTTG
>JBDRIZ010000156.1:0-3030 GCA_043815525.1 Candidatus Woesearchaeota archaeon | reverse complement strand
GAAAAAAGAGAGGGCTCCTACTTGAGGCAATACTCTATTGTGCAACTACGGAACAAAAGCCGATGCTGCCTACAATTGAACAATTTGTGCTCTCAGAACTAGTCAACGGAACAATACAATACAGTGGCGGGAATGCAGGCAAGCTCAACTATCAAATGTTTCTGGCAGAGCCAAAAGCATTTGAAAGAAGCATGTGGCAATACTACCACCAACAAGCGGCAAAGGGCAAGCTCTCCCAGGATGTATACGACTCTATTACAACCCTTGTCAAATACAAAATGGTCAACGCTGGAGGACCTGACAAGCCATTTGCGCAGACTGAATTATACACACACTTCAAAGGCGGTGCCGGATATGAGATTTGCCCAGTGACTTTCTCCTCAATATTTTCTCTGCCTTACAAAACAGTGCTTCGGGTGAGAAACACAACGCTACCCTCTTATTCGAGAAAAGAAAAGGAACATGTGGAAGGCATCGGAGCTGCAATGAGGCCTTTTATTGAACAGGACATGGAATTCATCAAGAAAACATATTGTTGGTGAAAAGATGGCAAAATTCGTGATCACCGGCGGACCATGCACTGGAAAAACAACCCTTCTCGAAAAGCTGCAAGAAGCAGGATACAACACCATTCCAGAATCTGCAAGGCAGATAATCATGCAAGAAAAAGAGAAGGCGAAGAATGACCCTGGCTATCAACCAATACTTCCCGAAACAAACCTGGCAGCATTCGAAAGACTTGTGGTTGAAAGGCAGGATTACCAGGAAGCAACAGCAAGCGATGAAATCCAATTCCTGGACAGAAGCCTGGTTGATATTGTTGCATATGCAGAACGCGGAAATATGAGCATGGACGGCATCAACAACAAAATAAGCGCAGCTGGTTATACAAGAGTCTTTCTGCTGGACCAATTAAGCGACTACAAACAGGACTGCGCGAGAACAGAGACACCTGAGGAAGCAGAATCAATACACAAGAAAATCTGCGAAGTCTACGACAGATTGGGGTGTGACATAGTAAGGGTGCCAAATTTCGGGCCAGAAAAAAGGCTAGAGCTTGTGCTAAGAGAGATTGAACCCAAGAGAGGGGAGATTGAAGGAAAATATCCTGTACGTGACCTTGATACAGTAAAGGAGAGGATTTCACGATACAATACCCACTATCTCGGAGCCAGCAACGAGAAAAACACAATGCATGATATCTATAGAATGCTTGACTGCCTGGGTTATAGCCTGAGGCTAAGGGAAAACGGAAGATATCTTGTCACACTAAAAGGAAACAACAACGGCATGGCAGTCAATGAGAGGAAAGAAGCTGAACTCGAAATTCCAAAGCCAATCTACCATATGCTAAAAACATTACTTCCTATGTCAGGGAGCTATGACAAGGTAAGGGAATCATACATGCCAGTAGGCGATGCCAGCTGCACAATATGCCTCGACTACTTGCCAAAAAAAGGTAGCTTTGTCGAGATAGAAGCTGGAACAGAAAACCAGGTACTGCTCTGGAAAAACAGGCTTGGCATAGCAGGAGCGTGCGTAAAACAGCCGTACCACAAGATAGGTGAGATTCATGCTAACTGATGTTGTGCGCATAGACAGAGAAGACGACAAGTACGTTGTCTTCAACAAAAGAGGGATGGTGCTTGAGCTGACAATTGAAGAATACAAACTACTAATGAAATGGGGAAGGCAAAGGGCGTTTCCCAAAGTCCACAAGGATTTCTTCAACAGGCTTTGCTCATACGAAATCACATTATTTGAAAATTATGAGCCAAAAAGAGAGCCAGTGCAGTACAGCATGCAACTCTTGAACCACACTTCCTCAAGCCCAGTATTCAGGGCTCCGATAGTAGCACATCTTGGCATAACAGGGCTCTGCAACATGAGATGCAAGTACTGCAGCGTGCGAAAGCCCTACCTAAACACTGATACCCTCACAACAAAAGAGTGGAAGACAATAATCACAAAATTGCGACAACTTGGAGTGTACCAGATAGGATTAACAGGAGGAGAGCCAACACTAAGAGAAGACATTGTCGAACTCGCAAAATATGTTACAAAACAAGGCTGCAGCTTCAACCTTACGACAAATGGCTGGCAAATTGACAAAAGACTCATCTTGCGACTAAAATCAGCAGGGATGGGGCAATGCCAGGTATCGCTTGACAGCAATATCCTAAAAATAAACGACATGCTCAGGGAAAATGGCTCTTGCGTCAGGGCAACATCTACAATAAGGTTGATGAAAGAACTTGGCATAGTCGTGGGCATAGACTGCGTAGTGTCAAAAAACAATATCAGGCACATCGAGTCATTCGTCAAATGGCTGAAAGAACAAGAAGTGCCTTACCTAACCTTGATAAAAATCAAGCAAGGATACCTAAGCAAAAAAGACTTCCAAGAGCTTCTCCCAGACTACTGGGAATACACAAGGTTGATAGAAAAAATGTGCAACAGGAAGAATATCAGTCCGTGCGTGACAATTGACTGCGGCAGTGTAAGTAACTTGCAGGCAGTACTACGAGAAGACGAGCTAAACAAAGTACCTGTTGCAGGATGCCCAGCAGGCCATACACTTCTGTCAATAGCACCAAATGGAGACATCTACCCATGCGTTGCATTAAGCGATCCTGAGTTCAAGATAGGCAATGCCTTGCGAGATGACCTGAAAGAAGTGTTCAACGAGAACAAGGTGCTAAGAAAGCTACGGGAAGTCAAACAAAGAGTAACTGGAGAATGCTTTGACTGCAAAAGGCTGGACTACTGCAGGGCAGGATGCAGGGGAATAGCAAATAGCCTGTACGGACTTTGGGAGAGCGACAAAACATGCGAGGTGAAAAAATGTACGCAAGAGCAGACAAGTTCATAAGCGGGCACTACGCGTTTTTCGCAGAGCTGCCTGAAAGGGTGTCACTGGAAACCAAAGTGATGGATCTGAACAAACAGCACATGTATGAAATTGAGACAAGAAAACAGTACGGGCCAAAGCACAGGAATTAGGCAACTTGTTGAGGTGGCATACGAAGT
>JBDRIZ010000155.1:0-15370 GCA_043815525.1 Candidatus Woesearchaeota archaeon | reverse complement strand
AATGACATGAGTGTTGCGAGTATCGCAAGGCTTACTGCTGGGCTTAATCTGAGAAGTGGGGACAGCACAGGGTTTAGTATGCTCTCAAAAGCCATTATTCCATGAACCTCCTTAGCATTGGGTTCATGTCCATCATGTGCTGTTTTGATATCTCTTCGTATAGCCTGTACACTATCATGACTGTGAGCAGTAGTCCTGTTCCGTTTGTCAGAGCTCCTGTGAGGTCTGCAAGTGCTGCCAGGAAGCCTACTGCAATCGCTCCCATTATTGTCAGAGGCATTATGTACCTGTTGAGCAGCCTTTCAAGCACTCTTTCGTCTTTTCTAAATCCTGGTATTTGCAGTCCTGATGACATCATCTGTTTTGCCTGGGCTTTGGCGTCCATTCCGCTTGTCTGCACCCAGAATACGCTGAAAAGCACGCATCCTGCCATGAATATCAGCAGGTATATTCCTGAGTGCCAGATGTCAGCGAACGAAAGCGAGCCTTTTATTATGTTTCCGACTATGTTTGGGTTGTTTATCCATGCTACAAGTCCTGTTGCAGGTGTGTTTCCGACAAATGATCCAAGCAGTGGGTGGCCCCAGTTCTGCAATAGTCTTGCCCATAGCTGCACGTTTGCGAGAAGCGCTGCCATGAGTATTACTGGTATGTTGCTTGTGTAGATGAATGACAAGGGCCATCTTATTCCGTGGCCTCGTATCCTTCCGAAGCTTAATGGTATCTCGACTTTCATTGCCTGTGCGTATACTGCGAACACGAACACAACTATTGTTGAGACTACTGCTGCTATCATTAGAACTGCTGTCACTGGGTCTCCTGCTGCAAGGCTTTGGAACAGCGATGGTATTGCTCCTGCTGCTATTGATGGGTTTGTCGGGCTTGGCAGCGGTGAGAATGCTCGCAGGAACAGCGATTTTGACACCCCTGCTGCTATGAATAGCGAGATTCCTGAGCCGAATCCCCACTTGCTGACTATCTCATCCATGAACATTATGAGTATTCCTCCGATGACCATCTGGAATATGAGTATTACCTCCAATTCCAAAAATCTTGGTCCTCCTGCAAGTTCAATTGGGGGCGCAAGCCCTCCCATGAATACGTAGATTGCTGATTCAAATATTATGAAGAATACTGAGAGCATCTTTTGCACTCCCTGGAATGTCCTTTTTCCCTCGTGTGTTGTGAGGTCAAATTTTAGCAGGCCTGAGCCGTTCAAAAGCTGCAGGACTATTGATGCTGTGACTATTGGACCTATTCCAAGGCTTATTATGCTTCCGAACTCTGCTCCGAGGATTATTGACAGGTACTCGAACTGCTGCAGTGCGTTTTGTCCAAGCCCGAATAGGGGGACGTGGCCTAGTATGTAGAACAGGACCAGCACGATAAGTGTCCATTTGAGTTTTTCCTTGAATGCAAGCCTTTTTTGCGTCGGGCCTGCGACTTCAGGAAGGTTGAAGAGTACGTTTTTCCAAGCTGACATTTTAGTTTATTGTCCCGCCTGCTTTTTCGATTTTTTCCTTTGCCTTTGGTGTTGCGTATTTTGCTGTTATCTTGTATTTTGCTGTTGCTTTTCCCTTGGATAAGAGTTTGTCGTAGCCAAGCTCTGTCAGGTTTATTGTGTCCTTTCCAAGCCTTTGGAGTTCTTCTATGTTTATGCACCTCAAGGTTTTTCTTTGCTTGTTGACAAAACCGTGCTTTCCGAAGTAGTGCTTGTCTTTCATCAGGCTTGGCTTTTTTTGGTCTGCTCTCTTTCCGCTTCCTGCCATTCCTCTGCCACCCCTGTTTCCTGCCCCGCGGTGCTTCTTCTTTGCTCCCCAGCCGTGGGTCATGCTTCCGCGCTGCCTTGAGTTCTTTTTTCTCTTGTTGACTGTCATCTTATATCATTCTCTTGATTAGGCCTGTTATGTTTTTCCTGTTTCCGAGCGCCCCTCCCATGGTAAATGGCGTCTTTATCCCTTTTCTCTCGAATCCTCCTTTTGGAGGGCTTAGCCTGAAATATTTCTTGTACTTCTTTTTGTTGTGCTCTGTGCAGTCTTCCTTTCTTCCCTTGTATTCTTCTCCTCTTTTTTTGTATATCTCCTCTATTGTTTCATCGTCTATTGTTCCCCATGTCACATAGTCCTTGACTTTGTTGAGCATTCCTTTGTTTGTTTGTGTGTCTGGCAGTATCACGCAGCTGTTTGTGTTGAGTAGCCTGAGCAGCTGGAGTGTGTTTCTCTGTGGTCTGCTCATGTCGTGTCCGCTTCTGATTCGTACTGCTGCGATATTCATGCTTCCACCGGCTTGGGTATCTTTCCGCTTGTGATGCTTAGCTTGCTTATTTCCTGCTGCCTGATTTTTGTCTGTGTCAGTTTTGTGAGCGCCTGCATGCATGCTTTTATAGTGTTTATTTTCTTTCGCGTCTGGCCTTCTGATCTTGACCATATGTCCTTTATCCCTGCCATTGCAAGGATTTTTTGGCACTCCTTTTCTATGCACAGCCCTTTTCCTTTTGGTGCAGGCATCAGCCTTATTGTGACGCTTCCGCTTTTTCCTTCCACTGCGAATGGTATTGTGTGGCTTGTCTGGCATGCGCACTGCCAGCTTCCGCAGCCTCTTAGCACTTTCATGATGGATAGTTTTGCGTTCCTGACTGCTTTTTCTCTTGCAGGCACTGTTTCTTTTGCTTTTCCGTATCCTATTCCTATGTATCCGTCCTTGTTCCCGACCACTGCGTACGTGGCGAAGTGCGGCTTGTTTCCTTCCTGGGTCTTTTTCTGTGTCTGCCTGAACACCCTTCTTTTTCCCCCTCCAAACTTGCCCCTGCTCTGTCCGATAAGCAGAAGGTCTGATTCCATTCCTGGCAGGAGCTTGTCCACTATCTCTTTTTCCATTATTGGCTGGCCAGAGTCAAGTATCTGGTCTATGTCTGTGATCTTTCCTTCGCTTACCTGTTTTCCCAGGCTGGTTTTGGCTTGCCAGGTAAAGGCTCCTTCTTCTGGTTTTTTTCCCTCATCTGTCATTTTTTATTTGCTCCTTGACCTTTTCGAAGTCTTGCTCAATCTGTTTTTTCTGGTAACTTTCCATGTGCTTGCCTGCTATTCTGTCCTTGCTGGGTATGCACTCCTCGCTGTGAGGCACGTTTAGCCCTGCGTCTGATGCCCCTCTTATTACTGCGTAGAGCTTGTTTCCCTTTGTTGACTGGTAAAGCCCAAGGTCTGCCACAGCCTCCTTTATTTTCTTCTTGGCTGCCTTGCACCCGAGCAGGTAGCCCACAAGGTATGCTGCAGGAGTGTTGCTTCTGCTGTTTTTCCAGCCGTATTTTGTCAATTGCCTTGAGTGGCTGCACGCAATTGTCCTGTCTCCGTTCTCATGGTACTGCACTAGGTGTGCCTGTATGTTCTTGTTTGATTTCCTGATTACTATCCTGGCTTTGTGCGACAAGAGCAGGGTCAGCCTTTTCTTGTAGTTTGTCTTGCCGCTCTTCTTTCTCTTGTAAGGTGTTGATCTTTTCATTTTAGCTGTTCATTTATGTATAGCTTGACGTGCCTTATGCTTCTGAAAAAGCCGCCCTTTGCCTTGAGGTATAGTGCCCTGTGCTGCTGCGTTGTTATCTGGTTTTTTTGTTTGAGCTTTTGCAGCAGCAGTTTTTGGCCGCGTATCTTTTCTATCCATGTTCTTTTTTGCTGCCGCCTCGCGTTCTTTTTGCCTTTTCTTTTTCCTGCTCCTGATTGTCTTCTCTTTCGCCTTTGCTCGTGCTTGAACCTTGCTCTTGCCCTTGATATGCCTTGGTCCTTCTCCTTCCAGATTGCCCTGCCTATCACCAGCTTTCTTATGTCTGATTTTGTTATCGCTGCCTCTAACTCTTCTTTTCTTTTAGGGTCTGTCCTTACCTTGTTCTTGCTGCACTTGAGCACCTGGCTTGCTAGTCTTTTCTGGAGTTTCATTTTTCAGGCCTTGTGAGTAGCTTGTCTTTTTCCTGTTTTTCCTTCTTTTTCTTCTCTTCGTCTGATGTCTCTTCTTTCTTTTCCGGCTCCTTCTCTGGCTTCTTTTCCTGCTTCTTTTCTCCTTTTTTTTCAGGCTTCTTCTTTTCTTCGAGTTTTGCCTTCATTTTTGCCTCTGCTTCTTCTATGTATTTTGCAGGGTCTTTCATGTTAAGGACTGTGATCTTCTTTTGTATTGCTTCCCTTGCTATCTGGATTCTTTTCCTTTGCCCTACTGTTGCTGCCACCAGTGCTCCTTGTTTTTTTGGGTCTATTTTCTCGAGGTCTTTTGTGTTGTGCACTGTTACCATGGCAAGGCCGTTTCTGTGCAGCCCTTTGACTGCCCTGGGGCTTCCCCACCCTATTTCCACGCTTCTTCTGTAGCCTCTCTTGCCCAGCCTCATTTTTGAGTGCAGCCCTTTTGGTTTTCTCCAGGCCAGTTCGAGCTTTGCTTTCTTGTGGGAGTCCTGCCTGTAGAACTTAGGCTTTTTTTTCTTGACCTTGTTTCTCTGTTCTAAAAGATCCTTCATTTTATTGTTTTCCCGTCTTTTTCGATTATCCATATCCCGTCCTGGAATATCCTTGAGTCCTTGTTGACTATCCTGCACAGCTTTTCTATGTCTGCTGCTGTCTGGCCTGCGAGTTCTTTGTCTGGTGATTCCACAATGACTATGTCTCCCTCAATTCTCACTTTTGATCCTGTCTTGATTTTGACTTTTCTTGGCACTTTTTCTCCAAGGAAGTTTTTTACTGTGAATTCCTTGTCTGTTGTTGTGGCTGTCATCGGGAAGTGTCCTGAGCATATCTTTAGCCTGTATATGCATGGCTCTGCTGCTCCCTTGCACATGTTTTTTATGTGGGATACCCATGTGCCTATCTTTCTCTTTTCCCTTTTTGACGTGCCCTTGCAGGTGATGATTATCCTGCTGTCTTCCACCTTTGCCTCCACTTGTGGGTCGTCTATTTTTCTTGCTACCTCTCCTCCCGGCCCTTTTGCCCTTATCTCTCTTCCTTCTATTACGACCTGCACTTCCTTTGGAAGCATGATTTTTTCTGTTGTCTCTTCCATCTTAGTAGTAGTAGGCAATGAGTTTTCCTCCGATTTTTTTCTCTTTTGCCTCTGTGTTTGTTAGCATTCCCTTGCTTGTTGAGACTATTAGGATTCCCATGTCTCTTGCAGGCAGGTATCTCTTCTCGAATTTTTCGTATTCGTCTTTTGCCACAGAGAACCTTGGTTTTATGGCTCCGCATTTGTTTATGTTTCCCAGAAGGTTCAGTTTTATGCACCCTCCCTTCTTGTCCTGCGCTCCTGTGCCTGTCCCGACGTATCCTGTCTCGTTCATCACTCTGAGCACTTCCTTTATCATCTTGCTTGCAGGTTTTATGATGCACTCTCTCTTTCCTGTCTTCTCGCTGTGCAGGATTATTGACATTGCGTTTGCCAGTGGGTCGTTTAGTGTCATTTTAGCTGTACTTCTTGAATCCTATCTTGGTTGCTATCTCTCGGAAGCATTTCCTGCACACGTCGAGTCCGTAGTTGTCTATGTGCGCTTTGCTGCTTCCGCACCTTCTGCACTTTTTCAGGCTTATCCCGCAGCTCCTCTCTTTTGGCTTGTTGTGCTTCATGTACTTCTTAAGCTTGAGCGGCTTTGCCTCGAGCTGCTTGAAGACTTTGTTGAAATTGCTTGTGGTCATTCTGCCTCCGATACCTTGACGTTGTAGTTTTCCTGCATGAATTGCATAGCGTCTTCTTTTGCCACCCTGTGTCTTGTTGGGATCTTTCGTTTCATGATCCTCCTTTTCCGAATCCTGTAGCCTGGTCTTTCGAGCGTGACGCATACCTCGAATCCCATTACCCCTATCTCTGGCTCGTACTTGACTCCGGGGATGTCTATGTATTCTGGTATTCCAAAGGCTATGTTTCCGTTGTCGTCGAATTGTGTTGGCATGAGTTTGTTGTCTTTTGCCTCGAGCAGCCTTTTCAGCAGCTCGTGTGCTTGCAGTTTTCGCATTGTTATCTTGCAGCCTATGGGAAGGCCTGGTCGCAGTCCCCAGGAGGGGATTCTTTTTTTTGCCACTGTCTGCAGTGGCTGGATTCCCGTGATGCTTTTCAGGAGCGCTATGCCTTTTTCCAGCTTCTTCTGTTCTTTCCCTGCGCCCACGTTCAGGGTGATTTTTTCCAGTCTTACTGTTCTCATTGCGTTAGCGTTATGCATGGTACGCTGTCTCCTATGACGAATACGTGCATTTTTTGCACGATGTGCTTTCCTGTGCTTGTCTTGCACATTATCCCTGATTTTTCTATGCTCTCCACTGTTCCTTGCTGCCCCTTGTGTTTTCCTCCTGTCAGATACACTGTTGCTCCTGCCGCCAGGGCATAGTGTGCAGATATCCTTCCTGGGAACTCTATTAGCAGTGTGTCGCCTGGCTTGTACTTGTCTTCTGTTACGAGCATGTTTGTGCCATCAAAGAAATTGATCTGTGTTTGTCCCTTGTACTTGGTCTTGTTTGCTATCTTCTTTGGCTTGGTGTCCTTTTCCTTTGCGTTTATTATTGACAGCTGTCCTTTTGTGTTGACAATCATCCTGTAGTGGTCGTTTCCGACTGCTATCAGGTCCATGAGCCCTACCATGTGCCTTATGTTGCTGATTTTTTTCCCGTCAACAAGCACTGCTCCGATGGAGAGTATGTGCTTTGCCTCCCTCATGGTCTGCGCTTGCTTCAGGTAGTCTCGCAGCACGATTACTATCGGCATTCCTGTCTTAAGGGAGTGTGCCCCTGGCTGGGGTCTTGCTATGAAAGTGTTTCTCTTTCGAAGTATCTTCCATGTTTTTGGTGCCATCATTCTCTTGAGGTGCCTTTTCATTTTAGCCTTCTTGTCTTGTCTTCTGTGTTTAATTCCTGTATGATCAGGTTTGATGGGTGTATCGGCAACAGGACCTTGCTTCCTTCCCTTCTTGTGACTTCGATTCCTGTTATGTATACCTTCTCCCTTCGGGTGTCCACTCTTTCTACCTTGCCGCTCTTGCCTTTGTTTTGTCCGCGCATTATCTTGACTTTGTCTCCTTTTCTCACTCCGATGCTTTTTGTCTTGTGCTTCTTCTGCAGCTCTTTTGTGAGGTGTGAGTGAATGAATTTTCTTTTTATGTGCAGTGGCGCGTTGTGCCTGTACTTGCGCTGCTTTCTTGGCTGTTTGCTTCCTGTCCATTTCACTGAAAATTTTTTTCTCATTTCTATACCACTATGTTTGCAATTTTGGCTATTCCAGGCCACCTTTGTGTGACCTCTTTTGCTATTGCTCCCTTGAATATTGTGCCTTTTGGATTTCCCTTGTCGTCCTTTAGTACCACGGCTGCGTTGTCCTCGAATTTTATTCTCATGCCGTCAGGTCTCCTGTATTCTTTTCTCTGCCTTACTATTATGGCATACACTGTCTGTTTTCTCATGTCTGGCCTTCCCTTCTTCACGCTTGCCATGACAAGGTCCGATATTCCTGCCGCGGGTTTTCTTCCCTTGACTGTCTTTGCGCCTATTACCGTGAATATCCTCAATATTTTTGCTCCTGAGTTGTCGCAGGTTGCAACCTCTGCCCCGACAGGCAGTCCCCTTGTCACGTTTGCGCTTATTGCTTTCATTTGCTTTCAATTATGCAGTGGTTTTTTGTTTTTGAAAGTGGCCTTGTCTCGATGATAGTTACCTTGTTTCCTTCTGATGCGTTTATGCATGCGGGATTATGCGCCTTCACTCTTGTTCGCTTTTTTTCGTACCTTTCGTATTTTGGGTCGTATTTGTATCTGGTGAATTCGACTATCGCTGTCTTGCTCATCTTTGCCTTGAAGACTGTTCCCTGCATGACTTTTCCGTGCAGTCGCAGGCTGCCGTGGAACGGGCAGTTGTTGTCCTTGCATTCCTTTGTTGGCTGCTCTACCTTCTTGTCCATCTTTTTAGCCTCTCCTCTGGTCTGCCGGCGAGTTTTTCTCCACTGATTTTTTTGCCGTTTATGTCAAAGGTGTGCTGCGACTTCACCAGCTTCTTTATTCCCTTTTCTGTGCAGATTGTTATCATGTTTCTTGTCTCGTCCTTTATGGTTCCCTCAATCCCGACTGCCGCCTTGTTCTTGGAGTCGAGTACTTTTACATGTGATTGTATGATTTCAGCCTTGTCCATCTTCGTCCTATCTGACTTCGATTGTCTCTGATGCAAACCCAACTTGAACCAGCGCCTTTCGCACCATAGCCTTGTGCTGTCCCTGGAGCTCGATTATTCCTTCCTTCACTGTTCCTCCGCATGCAAACTGGTTTTTCAGTTTCTTCATAAGCTCCTTGAGGTCAATTTCTTTTGCATCCATTCCTTCGACCAGGGTGTATGTCTTGCCGAATTTTTTTTGTATCGACCTCACCACGATTTTTTGGCTCTCTTTGGCTATTGTCTCGCAGACGCACAATTCTTGTGGTAGTCCGCACTTTGAGCAGATCTCACTCATGCTTTGGTACCACCTTTTATTTCTCTTTGTCTGATTTCTGTGAGTATCTTGGCAACTGCCTTTTTTGCCTGCCTGAGCTGGCCAGGGCTTTTTGGCGTTGTGCCTGATGCTACCTGGCTGTTGTACTTCATGATCTCTTTTCCGAGTTCTGCCAGCTTGTCCTTGAGCTCTGCTTCTGCCATCTGGTGCAGCTCCTTTGCTTTCATTGTTTCTCCTCGAGCTTCTCTGCCGGTTTGTCTTCCGGCATCTCTTTGGGTTTTTGGGAATCAGGCATCTCTTTGGTTTTTTGGGAATCAGGCTTCTCTTTCTTTGGTCTGGCCCGCTCTTTCTTGCGCCTTTGCCCTTGTCTTTTTGGCGCCTTTGCCGGCTTTTTCTTCTGCTCCGCCTGCTCAGCTTCTTGTGTCTTGTCTTCCACCACAAGGGCTGGTTCCTCAAATTCTCTTATTGTTACCTTGTCTGGCAGCTGCACGTCAGGAGGCATTATCGTGACTTTGACTCCGACTGTCCCGCTCTTGAGTTGCGCGTATACGCTTGCGTTCTTGACTTTTGTGAGCGCTATGTCCCCGCACTTCTTTAGGTATCCTGCGTAGAATCTCCATGTCTTTGCCCGCGCCCCAGGTATCTTTCCTGATATTATTATTTCCACTCCGAGCGCTCCTGCGGCCAAAACGTCTGTCAGGGTCTTGTGTCCCACTCCCTTGAATTTGTTTGCTCCGAATTTCTCAAGTGTCGATGCGATCTTTTCAGCGACTATTTGTGCATCAAGGAATGGGTTCTCAACTTCTTCTATCTCTATCTGCGGGTTTTCGAGCTTGAATTCTCTCTTGATGTTTATGGTCAGGTCCTTTATGTTGTCTCCTTTTCTTCCGACGACAAGTCCGGGGTGTGATGTGGCGATTATTATTTTTTCTCCTAGGGGGGTTCTCTGAAGTTTTGTGTGGCTGTGCCCGACGTTCTTTAGCCTGTTTGTTATGAATTCCTCTATCATTGCTTCCTTAATTTTTTGTTCGACGAATTTCTTTTCTATCATTTGCTGTCCTTTTTTGCTTCTTTTGGCTGGCTTGTTGCGACGATTTCGATGTGCGCTCTTTTCATCACGCGCCTTCGCTTCCTTCCGTAGTGCCACTGTTTTGGGGCTTTCTTGGCTTGTATGTGTGAGAGCACAAGGTTTTTTGTGTCAAACCCTTTCTGTTGGCAGCTTGCCTCTGCCTGTTTTATTATCTCGAGTATTTCTGTGCAGGCGTTTCTTGGGTACCTTCCAGGCCCGACTTCTTTCTTGTGCCCTATGTCTCCAGTAAATCTTCTGTATGGCACAGCTCTTTTATGGTCTATGACTTCCTGGAGCATCTTTTTCGCCTTTTCCGACTCTTTTCCCCTGATCCAGTTGCATATCTCTACGCTCTGCTTGAAGGATATTGACAGGCTTCTTCCCAGTGCCTTGACTGTTTCAGGCTTGCTTGCGTCGCTTGAGTATTTGTACTGCATTCTACTTCACTGATATGCTTGCGCTTGACTTCGTTGCCCCTATTCCTGGTGCGCTGTGGCTGACCTTTCTTCGGGTCATGCTGAACTCTCCCAGGAACTTGCCGAGCATCTCCCTTTCTATTTGGACAGGGTTAAACGTCTTTCCGTCGTGGACCTTTATGGTCTTTCCCACCATTGAGGGCAGTATCGGCATGTCCCTGCAGTGTGTCTCTATGTTTTGTGCATTCCTCTCGACTGCCTTGAGAAGCTTCTTCTGCTCGTCAGTGAGGCCTCTCTTGATGCTCCTCCTTAATCTTGAGTTTGTGACTTTTGCGAATTCCTCTATTGTCATCTTCTGGAGGTCTTCTAAGCTTTTTCCGTAGTAATTGAACTCCTTTCTGGCCATTTACCTCTTCCTCCTCCCTGTCCTTCTTGGGTGAAGCATTCCGACATTCCTTCCTGGCGGCGCGTTTCTTGGCGCAGGTCTTTGCTTTGCCTTTCTTGCAGACCTCTTGTTTCCGAATGGGTGGTCTACTGCGTTCATGGATCTTGCTGATGTGATTGGGTACAGCTTGTTTTTTGCCTTCATGGCATGGAACCTGGATCCTGCCTTGAGGAATGGTTTTTCCACTCTGCCGCTGCCTGCGACTGTGCCGATTGTGGCCCTGCAGTCCTGCTGGAACTGCTTCTGTTTCTTGCTGGGCAGTTCCACAAGCATCCTTTCCCCGATTTTGCCAAGCACTCTGGCGCATACTCCTGACGATCTGCAGAACTTTCCTCCATCCCCAGGCTGGTTCTCGATGTTGAATATGAGTGTTCCCTCAGGTATCTCTCTTAGCGGAAGTGTGTTTCCTTTTGAGGTCGCGCTTCCCGGTCCTGCTTCAAGCATGTCTCCAACCCTTAATCCTTCTGGTGCTATCATCAGCACTGCTTCTCTCTCGTACCTAATGATTGCGAGTGGAGCGCTTCTGCCGGGATCGTCCACTATGTCAGCGACTATTCCGTTGGTCTTTTTGCCTGTTTCCTTGCAGTGGCCTGAGTTGCCCATGAACCTGAATCCCGGGCTCCTGTATGTTGGCCCGCCTTTTCCTCTTGCCTGCTGCACTAGGTTTTTTCCCATCTTACATCAATCCGAGGTTAGTTGCGACATCTATTGCCGGCGTCTCGTTTGAAAACTTGACATATGCCTTTTTTTTGCCGTCTATTGAGTTGTGTGTTGTGACCTTTACCACTTTTGCCTTGAAGTTTTCCTCTATTGATTTTTTTATGTCTGCTTTTGTAGCCTTGTTGTCTACTACAAATATCAGCTTGTTCTCTGACTCCATCAGTCTTAGCGACTTCTCTGTTGACAGGGGGTACTTGATTATCATGTGAACAGCTTCTCCTTTTCAATCACATCAAGGCTTTCTTCTGTGTATATTGTTGGCCTCACCTGGCATCCTGGCGCAAGCGTTTCTGCGTCCAGCTTTTTTGCTTCCCTGATTTCTATGCCAGCAAGGTTCCTTCCTGCTTTCTCAAGGCTGCACTCTTTTGACACTACAATCAGCATTCCCCTGCTTTTCTTGTATCTTCTGCCTCTTTTTGTCCCTTTTCCTGCCCTGACCTTTTTTTCATCTCTGAGATGCAGTCCCAGCTTGTCCAGCATCTGCTTGAGCTCTTTTGTAGTCTTTATCTCTTCTGCCTTTTTTTCTATTATCAGCGGCCAGTCCTTTCGCAATGCTGTCGCTGCAAGGCAGCTTCTTATCGCTTTCTTTCTTTCCTTGTTGTTTATCTTGACCTGTATTATTTTACTGCTTTTTGGGGGGTGTGCTCTTCTTCCGCCGACTGTCCCTGGAGCTACTGCCCCCACCCAGTTCATCCTTGTTCCCCTTCTTGACATTATCTTTCTTGGCACTCTTGATATGCCGATGCCATAGCTTGTCTTGTAGTCTCTTCTTCTCCTTGAGAGCTTTGCAGACTGTCTCTGTCCTGCTTCTGGCTGTGCTCCATAGGCTTGCCTGTTGTTCTTCTGTATTGTGACTACTGCTCTTTTGATAAGGTCAGGCCTTACCTGCTCTTCGAACTGGCTTGGCAGCTTTCTTTTTCCATGTTTCTCGTTTGTTATTGTCGTGATCGGGTATTCCATTTTTTATTGTCTTGACTCCAGGCTTATGTATTCGACTGACGGTGCTTCTGTTTGCGCTGTCCTGTCCGGCCTGCTTGCCTTTGTCATCCTTATCAGCCTTTTTGCAGGTCCTGGTATGCTTCCTTTCAAGAGCATGTACTGGCCCTTGACCAGGCCATATCTCAATAGGCCGCCTTTTGGGTTCACTTTCTTTGGGTCTGTTCCTATCTGCAGTATCCACTTGTTCAGCTCTTTTCTCTGGTGGTATCCCATCTGTCCTGCGTGTGCCACCCTGTACATTATGTGTCCTTGGCCTTTCCAGCCCCCAAGCGAGCCTGGACCTCTCTTTGTCTTTTCTGACTTGTGGCTTCTTAGTGATACTCCAAACCTCTTGACCGGTCCCTGGTATCCCTTTCCTTTTGTTATTGAGTGCACATCAATAAGCTGGCCCTCGGAAAAAACGCTGCTTATATTGATTTCTTTTCCAAGCATCTCTTTTGCCTTGTTGATGTCTCCGCCATACTCCACCTCGAATAAATCTGGTTTCTTCTTGCCTACTGATGTGAGTATTGGCTGGGTATGCACTATCAGCGTGAGCCTGTCATGATCCTTGATTTCTGATGCCTTTTTCTTTTTAGTGACTCTTATCTTTCTTGCCAGGTTTTTGTCTACCTGCTCTGCCCTGACTTCGGTTTGCGCTTTTGCGTTATTGTATGCCCTTATTGCCACAACTTTCAGGGCAGGGCACTCGATTATTGTTGCAGGAACTGCTATTTCCTCTCCTTTTGTCTGGCTTGTTGTCCTGTTGTCTATGATTGTGACTGTGGTCATCCCTGCCTTGTATCCTGCGAATTCCCTGACACCATCGCCAACTACCCTGCTTCTTACCCTGGCAAAGTGCCTTCGAGCCCTCTTTCTAGGGTAAAACTGCATCGATCCTCGTCTTGGGACTTTTATGTCTGCCATTGTAAACTGCCTTTTGCGAAGTTCCTTAGAATCCAGTATTTTCGTACTGAAAAGAACCTCTTTTCAGGCTAGTACGCAATACAGATTGCGTCTTTGACTCTGGGATTTTGGTTGATTTATAAAGGTTGCTATTGGTTTCTTTGGTGCGGTAGGACTGACAATATATGCTGAGTCATAACTTCTGCTGGATTGACTTATATGATGTCTTTTGGCGCAGGAAGGATTCTGTGCTCGATTGGCAATGAATAATTGTAGCGGGGTCCGACATAATATTGGACGAAGTCCTTGAATAGCTTTTCTATCTCAGGACTAATTCCATAGCTTCCGTTGAAAAGCTTGCAGTCAATGCTTGCTGATACCTTGTTGACCGCGAGTACCATTGCTGCATTCAGCACTGACTTGTCTAACAGAAGCCTTCCAATTCCTTGCCCTTGGTACTCATCTGCAACAAATATTTCAGTTATTGCTAATTCAGAGCCATTCTGCTGTTGAGTGACGATTGCTCCAACAGTATGTTTGCAGTTTCTTGCCAGAAGGCTTGTCTCTTTGTCGCACGGTTGATATGAACTCAGGGCTTCTGCTGCTGTTTTCTTCGAAAGAAAAACTGAAGCTATCTGTTCCCTCAAATTCGCTGCTTCAGCCCTGCGCTCCAAAGTGTCTATTGGATAGATAAGCATGTGTTTAGCCCCATACCTGATGTATTGACTATTGTGATGCAGCTCAAGTTAATATTGTTTGTGGTCAGACTAATCCTTTCAGGAGGATCTATTGTCTATTGAACAAAACCCAAAGGAGACTCCTGTATTGCTGGATACTACCAGGCTGCAAAAGAAGCTGCGCAAAGTCATTTAAGCCTCGCCTGAAGCGGCAAATACCCCTTTTATGCATATGACAGGCTGTTGACCTCAAAATACTATGGTTCCTTAGAAAAAGGCATGGTCCGGACATATGCGCAGGTTGACGTGCTTGTCATGCAAAAAAGCGTGAGCAGGTGTTAAATAGGTTAACTGATCCCTTTTATTTATTTTGTCCTGACCGCCTCACTTTCAGCATGCTGTAGTTCACAGGGTTCTTGATTTTTGAGCATAGCCAGTCTGGCTTGCAGACTCCTATGTCCTTGTAGTACATTGTTGAGCTGCAGTTCGGTGGAAGCACCTTTTTCCTGTGCTGCTTGTGGTACCTTATAGGCCCCACTATCTCTTGCTCTCTAAGCTGTTGCTGGTTTTTCTTGTTCCACTCTCTCAAGAGAGCCTCTATCTCGTCGTAGCTCCATCCTGCTTTGGTAAGGAAGTTGAGCATCACGAATATTGCGCGCTTTCTTCCGTCAGATAACCCTGCAAGTATGTTTGTCATGCACGGTGGAAAGTAGGATTCTGGGATTCTTGTCTCTGACACTGTCTCTTCTCTTTCCTGCCTCTTCTCCACTGCGAATTGTGGCTTGTAGTCAAAGCTTTGCGTGAAAAGCCTTGCCGCCTCTCCTGCCTCTGCTTTGTTGTCATCCAAAAAGACTATGTCTGCAGAGACTTTGTCAGGTTTTGCGTTTTCTACTGAGAAGTCGCTTAAGTTCTTTAGTGGTATGCTTGCAAGCCCGCTTTTCTCGTGCAATGAGTAGCTGCTCCTGTATAGGTGCCTGCTTGATATCAGTATTGTGTCTATGTCCAGGAATGCCTCTGTGTTCAGCCTTGGCTTTTCGCTTCCCCAGCCGTCTCTCTCGTGCATTGTGATCTCTGCTGCTGTCTTCTTTGTCTTTTCAACTATTGCAGAAAAGTTTTTTTCAATTTCCATTATTCTTGCTGCGAGCGGCTCTTGTATAAGGTGCTTTATGTACTGTGCCACCCTTCTTGCTGCTTCAGGAAACATCCTGCTTGTTTCTTCCCCGGAAATCCTTTTTGGCATCGCCTTGTACGGTATTCCGATGTGAAAGCCTTTGTTGCCTGAGAACTTTATTGTTGCAGAGCTAACTCCCTGGCTTTTGAGCGCTCCCATCACCAGTATCGCTGCTTCCCTTGAGTATTCCAGCACCTTGCAGTCTATGTCCAGCACAAGGTCCCATCCTGTGCGTAGCTCGTCAAGCTCATCCTTTCTTAGCATCGGGCTCAAGGCTTGGACATTCTTCCAGCGCTCTTCTGAGACGTGGAATGATGTTGCGCCTCTCTTGGCAAACTCTATGACATCTTTTGGGTACTGCAGGCAATCGGGTCTTTTTCCGAAATTGTCATTGTACCTTACAGCCACCTCTCTTCCAATGCTGTTCTCCAGGATTTTCTCCTGTATCTCCTTTCGCTTGTAGTAGAGGAGCAGCGCGCTCTTTGATATCATTCTGTTTTTCGCAAACGTTTTATAATATATAATTATTGTGTGAATCCATGGGTTGCTCCTTTGACGAAT
>JBDRIZ010000154.1:0-3712 GCA_043815525.1 Candidatus Woesearchaeota archaeon | reverse complement strand
CTTACAATCGCAATAGTTTTTGCTGTGCTGTTGAATTTTGGCATGTACTGGTTCTCTGACAGGATTGTTTTGGCTATTTATCGTGCAAAGCCTGTTTTGGAGAGTGAGCAGCCTGTCCTGTACAGGATTGTCAAGGAAGTCAGCAAGGATGCTGGTATTCCCATGCCAAAGGTCTACCTAATCCCGACAAGGCATTCAAACGCGTTTGCCACTGGCAGGTCTCCCAAGCATGCAGCAGTTGCTGCCACTCAGGGGATAATTGACCTGTTGTCTGAAAAAGAGCTAAAAGGTGTCATTGCTCACGAGATAAGCCATGTGAAGAACAGGGACACGCTTATTGCGACTGTTGCCGCGACTATCGCAGGAGTCATATCCTTTGTGGCGATGATGGCGCGCTGGGCTGCAATCTTTGGGGGCTTTGGTGGTGATAGGGATAGGGGACCTAACATTCTGGAGCTTTTGCTGCTTGGCATTCTTGCTCCGCTTATCGCCATGATTATCCAGCTTGCGATTTCTCGCTCAAGGGAGTACCTTGCTGACCAGACTGCAGCAAAAATACTGCACGATGGTTCAGGCCTGGCAAGCGCTTTGAGAAAATTGGATTCTGACATCAGGCAGAAGCCTCTTATGAAGATGGGCTCTACGCAGGCGACAAGCCATTTGTTTATTGCTAATCCTTTTCACGGCAAGAGTTTCTTGAATATTTTTTCCACGCATCCTCCTATTGAGGAGCGTGCGAGGCGCCTTGAGTCTATGGCGTTTTAGCCCAGCATATGTGCGCTTTTTTTCTTGGCAGACATCTCTCTATATTTGTCCATATTTGAAGCAGGAGAAGCAGCAGTCCTGACTCTTTTTGTTTCTTGAGTTTTTTTCCTGGAGCAAACGGCGGGATGTCCAGCCATCCGTATTGCTTGGCCCTGATTTCTTTTGCCAGACAAACAGCAGTCATCCCTTTTAGTCCTGTGTGTTTCCTATGGTTTGTGTTCTCGCTGTTTGGGACGAACACGATTAGTTGCTTTGCTCTTTTTGCATTCAAAAGGAATTGTTTTTTTTCATTTTTTGTCAGGTTGTCGTAGTGTCCTGAGCTTAGGCAAAGGTCATAAGTTTTTCTCTCTGGCACAAGTCTGATTATTAGGCCTGCTTTTCCTGCTGCTCTTCGCATCTCTCCTATCTTTTCGCTTTTTTCCAAAACAGTCATGCTGCATCCATTTTTTTGGCAGTAGTATGCAAGGTCCAGGCCTAGTCCGTATTTTCTTGGAAGACCAATTATTAGGACGCTCCTGATATTCTTGCCAACCTGTTGCTCAAGGAGCCTTAATTTTACAAGGTACTCGTATGCTGTTCCGTAGCCTTCTCCCTCTGCCACTGCCAGCCTGTACATATCTCTTATGTCATAGGAGCCCATTTTGCCTGTACCATCCTATTGTTCTTTTTAATCCTTGTCTCAGCTTTACTGGTTTGTACCCAAGCTCTTTTCTTGCTTTACTTATGTCAAACGTCCTCGTCTTTGTGAAGAAGTCAAGTCTTGTCCTTGTCAGTGTGCCTGTGAGTTCTCCAATTGGGAGCAGCGCTCTTGCCAGCCATAGCGGCAGGTTTCTTGTCTTGGTCTTCACTCCAAGTTCTTTCTTTGCAAGTTCTGTGAATTCTGCGACTGTCACGCTTTTTTGCCCTGCTATGTTGTAGGTCTCGCGTTTTTTGCGAACGCATTTCAGCATTGCCTGGACAACATCTTCGACGTATGTGGGGTGTAAGAGACTATTTCCTCCGCCGATCAGAAAGAACCTGTTGTCCCTTATTGCCTTAAACAGCTGCAAAACGTGCATGTCGTATGGCCCGTACACGAATTCAGGCCGAAGTATTACATAATCCTTGTGTTGTCGGACAATCTGTTCTGCTTCTTTCTTGCTTTTCTCGTACTCGTTTGTGGGTCTTGGAGGATAATTCTCGTCCGCATTTGTTGCTGGCCCAATCACTCCTGCTGAGCTGCAGTAGATAATTTTTTTGCGTCTGCACATTTCCACCAGGTTTTTTGTCGCAAGAACGTTTGCTTTGTAGTAGAATTCCTTTGTGGCGCTGTGCTTTCCTATTGTTCCTGCAAGGTGGAATACTGTGTCAATGCCTTCAAGAGGTTTTTTTAGGGTTCTTTTTTCCAAAAGGTCTGCGTATGCTATTTTTGATCCAGAAAGAATTAACACATCCTTGCTTGTTTTCCTGACCAGGCTTGTTGTGTGTATGCCTTCTCTTACTAGTCTTCGCACAAGGTTTTTTCCTATGAATCCTGTTGCTCCTGTTACAAGTGCATTCATATTGTGCATAGCCTGCTTGTGTAGTACGCGCTTGTAAGCCCGCATGAGCAGCCCTTTGTCTTTGCCCGTGCTTTTGCTGCTGTTTCTCCTTTGAGTATTGTCTTTAGGTCGTCCTTGAGCAGGTTTCCGATAGGGCTTGCTTTATTTGAGCATTCCCAGACTGTTCCGTCGCTTGCCACGTGGATGCTTGCTATTCCTGCAAAGCAGGGGACTGTGTTTTTCCCAAGCAGCAGGTCCTGCATGTGCCTGTAATAGCTTTGCCTTAGCAGGTTTTTTCCAATCAGGTCATTCTTCTTGTTTTTTTTCTGGAATTGGAGTATCTTGGTGTATATGTCGTGTTGCTCTTTTGCTCCAGGCACATAGTCTCCTGGGTTGGAAAGCTCTTTCCTGTGCTCTGCGAGTTCAAAGCCTGCGTGGTCTGGTTTCAGGTCAGAAAGGAAGCTGAAGATTTTGTCTGTCTCGTTCATGTTGTATTTGCTAATGACTGTACAGGTGCACACGTGCAGGTTCTTGTGTTTGCCTTGCAGCTTTTTTAGCTCTTTGAATATCTGCATTGTGTTGGAGAAGTCTCCTTTGCTGCCCCTTATCTTGTCATGTGTTTTTATTGTGCCGTCTATTGAGATGTTTGTGATGACCTGGGTGTTTCCTGTCTCCTGCATGAATTGTCTCATCTTGTCAAGTGTCTCTTTTGGGTGTGTTCCGCAGATTGGGATGTTCAGGATTCTTGGCTTGTTTGTCCTGACTATCATGCTCAGTATTTTGTTTAGGTCCTGCCTGAGGAATATGTTTCCTCCTGTGATTGTTGTCCAGAATGGGAGTTTTCCTGTTTTGTCGATTATCTTTTTCCACTGCTGTGCCGTGATCTCTCTCCTGTTTTGTTTCCATATCCCGCAGGTCTTGCATCTTGATGTGCATCTGTATGTGAGTGCATATGTGTAGTTTGCAGGCATTGCAAGATGCAATCCTGTCTTTCTCGAGATATTGTAGAGGGGCAGCCTAGCAAGGATGGATATTGTGTTCATCTTATCATTCTGGAGATGTATAGTTTGATTAGGTCTTTTGTGTACTTCCAGTACTCTTTTGGCCCAAGCTTGCTGCTTCCTACTTCCCTTGTCCGAAAGGTGTAAGGCACCTCTATTGTTTTCTTGTAGCTGCCTTTAACAAGCACTTCAAGCAGTATCTTGTATCCCTGGCTTGAGAATTCTATGTTCTTTATGACTTTTTTCTTTAGGAAAAAGTATCCTGACATGCTGTCTCTTACGCTTGTGAGGGGCCTTGCCAGTATTGTTGCAATCCTGCTGATCATCTTTCTGGAAAAAGTCCATGTCTCAACTTTTCCTCCCTTCACAGCCCTGCTTGCTATCGCTATGTCTGCCTTCTTGAGCGCTTTTAGGAGTCTTGGGATC
>JBDRIZ010000153.1:0-3314 GCA_043815525.1 Candidatus Woesearchaeota archaeon | reverse complement strand
CTCAACAAAATGCTGTTAGATAATATCAATGAGATGCTGAAGAACCATGAAAAGCCTGGCATACACACAATACAAGAATTAAAGTTGGCCAAGTAATTCTTCTTTCTTTTGGTACTTCTTCTGACATTCAGAACACACAATGTGCTTCTTTCCCTTCTTGTCCTTTACAAAGCCACCGATAGGCTTCTTCAAGAAAGTCTCTTCAACTGATTTCTTGCAGATTTCGCACTTCATTAAACCAAGAATATGCAATCAGGTATATAAAGATTAACGAAAAGATTATAAGCGCCCAGATTAGAATATTTCATATGACATTTGTGATAGGGATTGATATAGGAGGAACAAAAATAGAGGGGGTGCTCTTCGACGACAAATACAGAAAAGTCAAGTTATTAAGAGTCCATGCGCCGGCAAACACAAGCAGGAATGAAGCGCTCAGTGTTATTGATAACATGATTGCGGAGCTACGAATCAAACCAGTAAAAGGCATCGGCGTATGCTATCCAAGCAGAATACTCCCAGGAGGGAAGATCGCAAAAGTAGGCAAGATCAAAGGCCTGAGAGGATTCAGGCTGCAAGAATATCTGCAGAAAAAGCACAAATGCAAAGTTATTGTCGCAAATGACGCAGACTGCTTCAGCCTCGGAGAGCACAGGATGGGAGCATCCAGAGGTGCAACAAACTCTTTTGGACTTATCTGGGGGACAGGTGTCGGCGGAGGCATAATAATCCAGAACAAGCTGTACACTAGCTCATTTGGAAGCGCAGCAGAGGTCGGAAAGAATGTAATTGACCCAAAAAAAGGGCCACCATTCGACGAGGGAATTCGCGGAGCTGTTGAGGCATATGCAGGAGGAAAATACATAGTAAACAACTACAAAAGGCTTGGAGGCAGGATGAAAGAGCCAACAGGGATGAAGATAGCACAATCAAAAGAGAGGATTGCCAAGCAAGTTATGGATGATGCGATCAATGCCCTGGCTTTGCTTCTTTCACACATACAGAACACTCTGTGCCCTGAGATAATAGTAGTTGGAGGCGGCTTGAGCAACAGGCCGGTGTATGCAAAACTAAACAAGCTGACAAAAAGATACACGCACCCAAACTTTCGAAACCACGTAAGGATTGTCAGGAACAAGCTGGGAGATTCAGCAGGAGTGTATGGAGCAGCGAGCCTTGTGCTAGGGAACTAAAGTTTTCTCATAGATTTCTTTAAGATTGGGAATAAGCACCCTGGACCATGTTTCATATTTCTGGCTATACAACGGATCTGACTGCAGATAGTCTATGCTAAGCACCCCTCCAGAAATAATTGAGGACTCTTTTGGCTTAATAGACCCAGTGGTGTGACAACCAAAGATAAGACCAAAATGTACCCTGTCAACAGGATTGTCATAAGCCATCAAAGTACCAATAAGCTTTGGTTTGGAGAATTCACCAAAGATTTGCACCTCCTCCTGCATAACTTCCCGTTCAAGACACCTAAGGACATAATCCGGCTTGTCAGAAATAATGATATGACCACCCAAACCAATTGAGTGCTTGCCAAAAAGCCTGGAGTCACCATAGTCCTCAATGTTTTTTGCCCTCACATACGAGAATATGTTGCGGTCCTGCCCGAATAAGAGCACGTAAGGTATTGGCTGCAGAATAAGCTCATCATGCTCACAATCATATCGGGACTGGAAAAAACCATCAGAAACGTCTCCAAGCAGCCCATCCACTTCTCCAGGTGATAGATACTCAAAACCCTGGTGACTTGACCTATGGCGCTTTAAAAGAGATGCTTCTTGCACGAGAACCATCCGGTCAAGCTTGCTGTAATTCCTCGCAGCGTAGGTGAAGTCAAACGGCCTGAAGTGCTTTGATGGCCTCGGACCGACTTGACCCTGGTAATTAGAGCCAATTGAGCGGCCGTACAGCTTGTCTGGAATCACTGTCCTGAATATGTCCAACTTGCTTATAGGCATCCTGTCCTCAAGCACAATGCTGGACAGCTCATCAGAACGCACCTCAAACACAAGGTCGCCTTCAAAACCGTTGTCAACAAAACCTGCGAAATGTAGAGGACCATGCAACCCTATGTGAGAGTGGCTTCTTAATTCGACATTCAAATGTGCTGGTATCCTCAAGATCTCAAAAGAAGAAAGCAGGCAATGGTCTCCCCTGCTGACTGTGACTTTCCCATCACCCTTGACAGGCTCAAAAAAATCCTCAGCCTCGTACTCACTGGTCTTTGTCAAGTCAATAGGTGATGGATTATGGCGCGCCCTCAGACCAACGATACCCTGGTTGTTTGCACCTGAGAGATCCAGGTGTATTTCAAGACCATCACTTAAGATAGCCTCCGAGCGGACTATCAAACCATCCACACTTCTGGTGTACAGAAGCCAGCTTTGCGAGAGTTCCTGCATCACCTCCTTATTGGAAAGTTGGCAGTGCCCAGCCATGAACCGCAGCTGGTTAAAGGTTACACCTGGGTAAACAATGACGTTGAACACCAAAGGTTGCACAACAAGCCAAAGATTCAGGTCCTTAGTAAATGTGTAATCCGGACTTATCTCGTCAAACGCAGGGTTGTAGTCAGCAAGCATCCTGGTATTAAGAAAAAGTCTCCCAAAACTGCTCTTCGGAGAAGATTTCACAAAAATAGGTTCTGACAAATTCATTCTGTCTTCCAAATGGAAGAGGTATGTGAAACCTTTCTTCAGCTCGAACCCATTGCATGTGTCAACCCTTTGACGCTGCCTGGCAGGAAGCTGAAGCAGGGTTCGATAGACCTGCTCCAGTCTTTTTGGCCTGAACAAGCCCTGAGTCTCAGTGTCAAGCACGAAGACCTCGTTTCCAACAGATGGTTCATAAGAAGACGGTTGGATTCTGGACTCATCAAAAGAACCAACCTTGATTTGGTCAGTCTTAATCAAGTCCCGGATTTGCCCAGATGCAAGGCAACATCCTAACTTATCCTCCAACCCCATAACACAAAAGGTTCTATTGAGAATATTTAAGCATTTATGCTCTTAAAAGTGTAGGAATTGGTAGTGATATAAAATGTCTAACGAATCCTGAAGCGGCTTAGAACAAAATAAGTCACAACAACCATGACAATTATTCCGACGCCGAAGTAGACATTATTGGTATCATCAGCCTGCCCCACATTATCGCACAAATTTTCCTCATCGCAGTCAGGAGGAAAACAGCAGGACTGAGAGACAACAAAGCCAGTAATACCCTTGCCGAGCAGAAACATTCCAGCAAGTGCCAAAAGAAGCAAAGGAAAAACGAGTTTTCGCTCCATAACAATGGAAATGCAA
>JBDRIZ010000152.1:0-3530 GCA_043815525.1 Candidatus Woesearchaeota archaeon | reverse complement strand
AAAACACCTCGTTAATCACAACACCTGCTGCGACCTGCGGAGCAAGAAGCAGCAAAAACAAAACAATCTTTCTCATATATACCACCTCGCGAAAAAACATACCATCAACAAGAGCTTAAAATGTGTTTCCCAAAAAAAACCGAAAAAAATTTGTGGCAATCGGAAAAATGTCCAGTGGGCTTTGTTGCGCAAGATTTATAACACAGGAATAATATTATAGCAGCATGGAATTTCAAGATGATAAAATAATTATTGGCAGGGAGCTTTCTGACCTGGACAAATTCGCGATAGAATTTGTTCACATCCTCAAGAAACACACAAAATATGTAATTGTCAGCGGATATGTATCAATACTGCTCGGCAGGTCAAGGGCAAGCGAGGACATTGACCTTATTGTCCCAAAAATGAGCAAGCAGAATTTCTTTGACCTCTACAGGGACCTGAAGACCGGATATTTCTACTGCCTAAATGCTGACGACAGTACAGACCTCTATGAATACCTTACGACAAAGACTGCAATCAGGTTCGCAAAGACAGATACTGTGGTGCCAAACATAGAGTTCAAGTTCGCAAAGAACAGGTTTGATGAAATCGCCCTGGAAAACACAATAACAGTCAATCTATCGGACAAAGAGCTGACAATATCCCATCTGGAACTGCAAATCGCATTCAAGGAATCAGTACTGAAATCACCAAAAGACATCGAGGATGCCAGACACATGAGGAATGTGGCAGATAAGCAACTTGACCATAACCTGATAAAAAAATATCAGCGGATGCTAGATGGATTCTATGGATGAGAACCAAAGAGAAAGAATGGATTTCGTAGACTACTGGTCAAAATACGTGATGAGCCACCCTGACAAGGAGTGGTCAAGGCAGCAGAACATCATAATTAACTCATCCTTGCGCTCTTTTAGCATGACAAAAGAAGAATTCCTGAGAATGAAAGGAGAAATAAAAAAATAATAGGTTATTACCTTCTCCTGATGATGTAACCTACCAAGGCAATGCCAATTATTATCACGACAATATAACCAAGGACAATAAGCCCTATGTATAACATGTCGTTTCTTGCAGGCCTGTAGGTCACTGGCGCAGAAACTGCAGGTGTTGTAGGCTGGGTTACCGGAGGAGCCACAACAGTCACATTCTTCACAGACTCTTCCTTCTTGCATGTCGGCGGAACAGCAAAAGTGCCTGTCGGACAAGTCTTTGCCTTGTACTCGCTTGACAACAGAATGCTGTCAATGCACTCATAGCATGTGATTGCCTCAACACAATCCTGAACAGTAAGCTGGGCCTCAGCATAGTTATTTATGTCCCTGTCCCCAAACCTGTCAAAGTCAAAGTAGGTAATCACCCTTATAGGATATGTGCCTGCGCGTTGGCTGGACATGATAGACAAAGGGATTGCCCTTGAATATGCCTCGCCTTCAGGAAGGTCAATCTGGAGCTGCTCTCCTTTTATTCCAAGAGCTGTGCTCTCCCACTGCAATACAACCTCATCAGAATCATCAGCACCGATGTTCTCGATCCTGACGTTTAGCACAGTATTCCTGTCGCATGAGAGAGTCTCCTGCTGCAGTGTTGCGCTCTGGATAGATATATCCTCGTCCTCTCGCTGGATTTCAAAGTCAATCCTCCAAAGCTCGCCCTGAATCGAGCCATAGTCATCCTCGCCATTCAGGAGGAACTCAACGCTGAAGATATCCTCGTCAATGTCCTTGTCAACAGTGTAGGTGTAGGATTTAGTCTTCTCATTTCCTGCGCGCACGCTTGTGAAATCAAGGTTCTCGTCAACATCAAAGTCGCTGTCATCAGACTCAATGTCAACCTCGACATTGTCAAAGTCCACATTGTCGCTTGATGAGAACGCGTTCTTTACAATAACCTCGATTGTGAGCTTGGTTCCTGGCTTTATCTCCTCAACAGTGTCGCCATTGCTGAAGCTCTTCCTTGCGCCGCTGTCCTTTGAGACATACACTTTTCTGAACTCAAGGTTGTTTTCTGCCTGCATCTTCAGGGTCATCTGCTGGACCTCTGTTCCTTGCTTGAAGTCGACTGTGCCAAGAGTCAAGGCCCTGTCGTCCTGAGGGTTGCTTCTTGACTGATAGAATGTGGAAAGGTCTTCTGGCACTATAGCCTGGACCGAGACTGTCCTTGAAGCCCCAGCTGCAAGGCTAAATGAGCTTGGACTGAAAGTAACATTGTACTTACTGCCAATGGAGTGGCTGATAACAACATCAACAGAAACGTTGCCATTATTCTGGACACTCAAAGTCTTTGGCGCAGTGTAGATAAAAAAGTCGTCCTCATTTGTGTTGCTCTTCTCCTGGCTGTCCCCGCCAAGCAAGAGCTCTGTCGGGACTGAGAGCGCAGCAGAGACAAGCCCTGCAAGAGCGCAAATGATGAACAAATACATCATAATCTTCTTCATTTTTTATACCCCCAATCGATTGGTATGCAAAATATATTTTGTTGTTACTGTAGAGTCATAATTTATTTATAAAGATTTTGGTAGTGCAGTATATAGGTTGACCTGGGTTGGCAATCACTGGCTTGCCAAAGGAAAAATGACTGAGGCATTACGACTGGCAAAATTAGCTGAACCTCTCATACCAATCTTCAATCCTTACGCAATAATTTTCTCAAGGCTTTGATTGCTGGTTGGGTTTTGGCTTCGAGTCAAGCCAAGCCTAACTGCAACCCTGTGGACACCAACATAATATAATGGCAGAAGAGTGGAATCACAAATAAAGGAAGCAGTATTGTGTTCATAACCCTTACGCTGAAGGTAATAAAGAGTACCATACCTCATTATAGAATATGCTGTGCCTATGACTGCAGAACCAGCCCAAAGCTTACCCATATCCCTCCAAAAGACCTTTTTTTGAAAAGTCAGGTTCTTGTAATACAAGTCCTTGTTGTCAGTCTTGTGCATAAACAAGAAAACCGGAACAGTAGTGCCCCACTGGCCTGCTGTAGATGCGAGCGAAATCAGGTGCGCTGACTGCGTGAAGAGACAGGCAAGGTTCAAACCGCCAATGCCTCCTGCATAGGCAGCGACCCACTTGAGGCCAAGATTCTTTGCCAGCTTGAACTGCTTGTTCATGATAATGGGAACACCAGGAACATTATAAAGTTGACCCAACGCAGAAGGTCGCGAGATTCTGACAGTGAAGATATGCAGAAAACTCAGCCCTGATTAGCAGCTTCCTCGCATGACAATCTAGGGGCTGACATCCTCCGAATGAGCCATCCCTTCTGTCAGCATGACGATTTGACATATAAGGTATAGGACCCAACGCTTCTAACCTACTTTTCTACAGAGCCAAATCAAACAAGCTTTCTTGCAGCAACAAGAAAATCAGATGCAACCTTCACAATCGCTTCTGCATCACCTTTAGTGATTTTTGGCATCTCAAGACCATAATCCAATGCCACTTCTATTTATCATATAGGGAATACCTGTTTCATATACGGAATACAACAAGACAATTGTCCTATGCCTTTAACGCAGAAGGGCA
>JBDRIZ010000151.1:0-4041 GCA_043815525.1 Candidatus Woesearchaeota archaeon | reverse complement strand
GTCTATCCACCAGGTAAGATAGTTACAGATAGACCCTTCTTGGCGTTAGCATGTAGAATAAACCCTTTGACTACTGTACGTAATGTTGGAGCATATGTTTGCAGTGACGAACAACATTATACTTTCAAGTGGCTAAGAGAGTGGCCTGGTTATCATGGCTGCAACGAATCCACCCAAGGTTATAATGGTCATGGAGGAATTGAGGGTTTGTCAAATTGTGGGATGATCAGGCTCATATAAGATGGAACGAGTGAAAAAAGAACTGATTTGTGTTGTTCGGCCACTACTATTTGTTTGTTCTAAGTGAATGCCCAATAGGTATGAACCTGTTATGTGCTTCTGGAGAGTTTGTATAGCATAAAATAGTAAGGTTTAAATAGTTTAACCAAATGGTATAAATCATTGATACAAATGGTACGGATAGATGAACTATTCGGAAACCCAAAACTGATGGAAGTGTTAAGCTATTTCCTGACACATCCGACAGAAGAGATTTCCCAGACTAGTCTCATTAACAAAACAGGAATATCTAAAGCTACAGCAGTAAAGTGGGTAGGTTCACTTGTTCTGAAAGAATTGCTTATCTATAAGAAAGTCGGAAGAACACATCTCTACAGACTGAATAACAATAAACCCTTAGTAAAGCAGCTCAAGGTGTTAAATGCTGTTGCACAACTGCAGGAATTGAAAGTGCCTGAAGGAACGGAGCCTTATCTGTATGGTTCTGCTGCCAGAGGGGAGGACTCAGAAGATAGCGATATTGACATAATTATCATTGGAAAATGCAAACGTGAGCAGGTTGTCAACGGCATAGACCAGATTTCAAAGAATATAAGAAGGAAAATAAATTTCACAATATTCACAGAGATTGAATGGTCCAAGATGCACAAGAATGACAAGCCATTTTATGAAAGGGTTGAGAAAGATAAAATATCGCTAAGATGAACATACACGAATGCCTTGAGAATGGATACCTTAAGAAAGTAACACCGGATAAAGAACTTGTTCAAAAGGAGTTATCAGAGGCTAGCCATGACTTAGAAAGTGCGAAAAAAGCCTTCAGTGACCATGATTATAAGTGGTGCATTGTGCAGTCATACTATGCAATGTTTCATTCAGCAAAAGCAGTGTTATTTACGCTCGGCTACAGTGAAAAGCGGCACATCGCCATTGTTATTGTTCTTGAGGATCTCAGTAAGAATGGCAAACTGGAATCTACATTTATAACACATCTCAAGGCTGCGATGAGCGCAAGGGAAGATGCTGATTATCATTATTCCTACTCTAAAGAAACAGCAGAACATGAGATTGAGACAGCAGAAGAATTCGTCAATAGAATGGAAATTCTTACGTCGCGCCTATGCAAGAAGTAATTTTTAAGAGTGTCACGGAAAATGAGCTTCCACAAATTACCATCACGTAGAATTTTTGTTGTAGCATTTATTGCGGTTTTGATATTGATTTTAACACTGATTATACTTTTTTATCCTGTACCTATTCTGATTCAAGACAGACCACTTTTGACCCTAATCTGTGAATTGAATCCTTTTACTTACGTCGCAGCAGACGGTACCTCCTATACCTGTAACAATGCATTAGACTATACTTTCCAGTATTTGAAGGAATGGCATGGTTATCATGGTTGTAATGAATCTACAAAAGGATATGATGGAGCGGGACATATAACTAATCTCACAAGTTGCCAGACAGTTGTTTTGACTTGAAGATGACTGACAAGAAGCTCATCATTATTATTTAAGTGTATTGAGCTTTACAAGCAAGCTCTTAATAAGTTAGAACAATCGGAGGTCAACAGTAAGGAATAGTGGGGTGTTACGCCCTTTGGCTCAGTTGCACAGCTTCGGCGTATTACTTTTTCAACAAAAAAGGAAACTGAAAGTCATACCGCGCTGTTCCTTGCTCTAAAGCCCAAGGTTCGTTTAAGAGATTGCATGGCAATTATTTGACGCAAGCGAGGCATAGTCTTGCTGTGCACCAGAGCCTTGCTCTGGTTGCATCCCAGAAAACCTTTGGTTTAGGATTTTATCGTGCGGTTGTCAACAAAATCAGAGATTCTGTGTTCAATAAAACCGCGGGTTTTATTGGAATTGAAAAAGTCACGCTAAAGCCAGGGGTTTTCGTCATATCTGACTTTTCAATAAAAAGTTTATGTCTTCCCTGTCAACACCCCCATGAGACGCCGCATGAAAATATCTCTTTGGATTGCTTTCTGGTTCATTTCAACTGTTCTGGCAGCAGCAGGATCGACTTCCTGCAATCCTTTGTAGGCATACAAGCGATTTATTTCCAGGAAGTATAGCTTGATTTCCCTTGCCACCCCATCCCATGTTGGTATCAGGTCCACTGCAAAATCCCTTGGTAGGTCTATGCCTTGCCGTTTCATTGTCCGGTTGGATTTGTAATAATTGTATACTCCTTCAGCGAAAGCTGTGGTTCTTTCAATGATATCCTTCTCAGCCTCTGTGATAATGGTAGCGAGCTGGTCTTTTTTGGCCCAACTTAGTCTTTGGGAATATATCCCGTTCAGAACGTTGCTGATTTTGTCTCCATGACCACCCAGTGAAATGTTAGCGCTTATGTACTTGCCGGACACTTTCGCGTAGCCGATTACCCCGAATTTTTTTGATGGCAAGCAGGATAGGCGCTGGCAAATCAGTCGCAATTCTGCTCTCTCTCCATTGATTGTTTCACACGGGACTTCCTCTTCGACTAAGGGGTTTTCCAGGGTCAGGAAAAGGTCGTGGAGTATTCCCCTATTGTTTTTTGCATCATATCGATTTATTCTGGCGGATACTTCATTTAGCATGACTTGTGGCGCATTTAGGTCGACGTATGTTTGGTACCTCTCCATAAGTGACTGGCGTTTTCCTTCTCTTTCTTTGATTAATTGCATAAATTCGGCAGAGTCACTTTCAATGCATGTTTGAAGCGCTTCTTTTCTTACCCTGACTACCAGGTAGCCTCCCCCGGTTCGGGCATCCTTGATGTACAGGTTGCCCTGATGGGACAGGATAGCTTCGATAAGCCTGTCTCCACCGTTAGTGTTTCCTTTGAATCCGATAACATCCAAGGAATAGCGCTTCTGCACAAGTTTCCTTAAGAATGCCTGAATCCTGGCCCGAGGGTCTGTAATCCCTCTTGTTTCTGTGTTGGCTTCCTTCACGATGTCCGACCGCCCTGTAATGGTTAAGGCCTTTTTACTTGTGCTTCTTATTCTGAATCCATCTACCACATTGTGAAAAATGTATGAAGAAGGTTCTTTGCTTAATCCGGAAACGATGTCATCCAAAGGAAAGTCTTTAAACTGTGAAGGAATAAATCGGAAGATTGTGGTTGCGTAAGTGTCGCTGAACAGCTTGCGGACATCCATGTACCTGGGATTTTCAAAAATGCCAAGCATATCACACAGCTTTCGTTGGCTAATTTTGTCAAATACCTCTAACCGCATTTCACGTTTTCTTTGCATACTTGATTCAGTTTTCTTCCAGTTATAAAAAGAGGTCTTGCTCGAACCGATGAAGTATCTTGCGTCCGGAAATCTGGGACTAAAAAATCCCAAATAGGTTGTGTTTTTAGGAATTTCCGGGTCAGCAGTGAAAAATGATTTCTCATCGAGAACCTGTTCGGTAATGTCCCTAATGACTGGGCTCTTCGTCCTAACAATGCTCCCTCTGCTGCGAAAGTTAGCAAACTTCTTGAATATGTCATCTATTGTTTTACTCTTTTGCATAAAAGCCTCAGAAGCCCAACTTATATTTAAACCTTGTGATTATGTTGTTACTCATATGTAGTATCATAAAGGCTGTTTCAAGGCAGCCTCGGCATATTTATTCTGTCTGTAAGGCTTAAAAGCTTTTCCTCGGTGTATTTCTTTCCCGCGACATTGTCATCTTTTCGTCATCTGCCTTTTTGTCATTAGTTTTATGAGGTTGTATATCTTTCTTCTTCCAAGTTTTAAGTCAACTCCTGCAGCCTCTGCAGGGGTTTTCCCTTTTAATTGCATGTGCGGATTCACAAAAT
>JBDRIZ010000150.1:0-3431 GCA_043815525.1 Candidatus Woesearchaeota archaeon | reverse complement strand
AAGAAGATTATCTTCTGGGAGAAAATGTATGAAAAAGCATTACATAATCGGGATACTGTTGGGATGTCTGTTGCTTCTCGGAAACTTAAGCAGTTGCGCTCACGCGCCAGAAATTCTTCTCGATAGCGAGGTAGAATATATTATCCCGGCCGGACAGCCATTTACTGCTATTTATGATGGTGTGCTAAAAGAACGGATTGCACCAGCGGATTTAGTCGTCATGGATTTAGGGAGGAAATTAAAACTTGAACAAGAAGCAAACGAAGCCGCAGTAAAATAATCTCCATAGTGCTTCCTCCAGGGGCAACTTGACTCCACTCAGGTTGCCTCACTCCTTTTTTGCCTAAAATAAATCTTAAAATATCTATTGACAGCAATTCCTTTCGGTGATATACTTCATATCATAAGAAGAATAAGAAACAGATTGGAGGTGAAAAAATGATTTGCGAGAAATGTTCTTACCAGTGGTTACCAAGAGTAAAGAAACCTAAACTATGCCCGTATTGCAAGACCAGGTTGTGGAAGAAAGGAAAGGTAAAAAAATGAACTGGACAAGACAAGAACTATTTAAACATGGGGGATGTATAGGTTGCAGTAAGCCGGACAGATGTAATGCCCAAATAGCGACAAAGGAAGTTGCTATGAGAACCAAGAGGGTAACTTTCCCCTGCAATAACTTAGATTCATGGATGACAAGGTTAATTTTACAAACAGTAAAAAGACTTCGTGAGAAAGCGAAGGTGAAACTATGAACAACAGCAAACTTTTCAATGAGCTAATCAACCGCAAGAACAACCTAGAGGCAGTCCTGCTTGCAGAGCAGTTATCGTCCAGGGTTGTATGGGAGCTAGAACAGAAACTAGAGCTGGTCAAAGTGGACTTAAAAGTGATGCAGAATACCAGTGGTGGAGTGGCGCTATGAAATGTGATACTTGCGGGAAAGAGATTGAAGTGTATCCCTATAAAATAGATGGGGTCGTCATGTGTTTCAAATGTTTCGAGGAGTGGGGCAAGGGGATAGAGTCAAGGGAGAAAGTGGATAACGAGGAATAAGAAAGGGAGTGTATTATGGGAGTGGAGAAGAAAGTTAAAGCGGTGGCAGTAAAAAAAGAAAGTGGATTAGTGCAGCAATCTCCGGCAATGATGATCCAAATGGCGGTACAGGGCGGAGCGGATCTTGAAAAGCTACAGGGATTGCTTGACCTTCAAATGAAGTGGGAAGCAAACGAAGCGAGAAAGCAATACAATACCTCAATGGTGTTGGTGCATAAGGACATTCCATTGATCGGGAAATCCTTATTAAATCCTCAGACTCATTCCAAGTATGCGTCTTTGGATGAGATAATTTGCACAACAAAAGAGATATATACAAAAGAAGGGTTTTCTATTTCTTTCAATGAAGGAGAAACAGAAAAAGCTGATCACATAAGAATATGCGCAACTGTTCTACACCAGGCCGGGCATAAAGAAACATATCACTATGATGTTCCGTTAGACGGCAAGGGGCTCAGGGGCAATTCTAATATGACAGCAATACATGGTAAGGCGTCTTCAATTTCTTACGGAAGGCGATACCTTATGTATATGATTTTCAACATTCCTACTGGTGATGATGATGACGGAAATAAAGCCGGGGCAATCGAGCAACCAAAGCCAAAGGTAGAGAAGAAAGTAGAGCCGGTGAAAGCAGAACAGATAAAGTTATCTGAAAGAGCAGAGGATATATTAGCAACCTTTGAGATTTGCGGAACAGTGAAACAGTTGTCAGATTATGCTAAAAATGTTAAGCCTGACATTGACAAACTTCCGGCAATAGAGAAGAAGTATCTTCAAGATCACTATATCTTAATCGTTAAAAACCTGAACGGTACAAAATGAGTGAATTAATCATTGACAGAGAAAATCACACATACCACTTGAACCAAGTCAAACTTGATTCCGTAACCGATATTCTTAACATCTTTGGGGCAATGGATTGTGTTAGCCCAGAAATATTAGAAAGAGCTAATATCCATGGCAAGGCGGTTCATCTGGCAACTGAGTATTACGATCAGAGTGTCCTCGACGAGGAAACACTAAGCGATTCAATCGTTCCTTACCTTGAAGGCTGGAAGAACTTTCTTGAAGATACAGGTTTCCAAATCATAGACATTGAGAAAACAGGCTATCACAAGGTACATAAATACGCTTATACTGTTGATCGCACAGGGATATACAATGGGAAGTTGACCATCGCAGACATTAAAAGCGGTACTGTCAATTCCAAGACAACAGCGTTACAGACAGCCGGATACATTGAAGGTGTAAATTCGTGGATCCCCAAAAAGGCGGATAAGTTTGTAAGTAGGGCCACAGTCTGGCTGCAGCCTAAGTTTGACCGGGGTTACAAGGTAATCGAACACACTAACAAAAATGACGTCAACACTTTTTTATGTGTTGTAAATACTTATAAGTTTGGAAAGGAAAATGGGTATTATGATGGAAAATAAACAGTTGGAAAAGGAAGCATTGGTAACAGTAGAGCAGATAAACACTCTATCAGTTAAAGACAATGACGGAAATACTCTGGCAACAAAGCTATTACAAGGCAATAAAGAACTTCAGGCAAAGGTGCATGAGACTTTTGATCCAATCTGCGATAAGGCGCATAAGACATGGAAAGAAGCGGTGGCACAGCGTGATAAATTTCTCAAGCCTTTACAGGATGCAGAGAGGACTGTAAAGAGTAAAATCAGCGCTTTTATCATGGATCAACAGCGTATCGCCAGAGAGGCACAGGATAAACTTGATGCAGCAAGGCGCAAGGAAGAAGAAAAGCAGAGAGCCGCGCTTGAGGCAAAGGCAGTCAAGGCCGAGGAAAAAGGGAACATCGAGAAAGCCGAGGAACTCAGAGAAAAGAAAGAGGGAGTTTTCATCCCCGGGGCAGTAGTTGAAAGCACAGTTGAAAAGGTCGAAGGCCAGACTTCCCGGACAACTTACGACTTTGAGATTATAGACGAAACCCTCATCCCAAGAAAGTATCTCATTGTTGACGATAAGAAAATCCGGCAGATGGTCAAAACGTTCGGCAAAGAAGCAAGTATCCCAGGGGTAAGGATATATCCAAAGGTTGTTGTCAGTATCAGAACTTAAAAAGGAGGGATAATGGACATACAAGAGATAGTAGCTGGCACAATGAATGTTTACAGAACAGCGTTTGAAGAGGGTAGGAAAGTAGGGTTTACAGAAGGTTACAGAAAAGCTAATGAGGAAATACTGGAAATAATCAATCGAAAAAAAAAGGAGGAGGGTACAAATGAACCTAAATAAAGTAATGTTAGGAGGCAATCTAACGCGGGATCCCGAAAAACGATACCTTCCAAACGGAACAGCAACTTCCAGCTTCACAATAGCAATCAATAAGGTCTGGACAGACAACGGAGAGAAGAAAG
>JBDRIZ010000149.1:0-3684 GCA_043815525.1 Candidatus Woesearchaeota archaeon | reverse complement strand
AGTAGGCGTTTGAGTGCTGCTTGCCCTGCTCTGTTGTAGTCGGTTATTGGCATTGTTCTCGTCTGTGGAGTGGGTGCCGAACCTACTATAAATAGTTTTCGGTGGGACTTACAAGAAAACTTACACTCCCGAACGGGGCATACATTTTTTGCACTTTAGGATCCGCACATATCTGCAGTATTCTTACTATTTATAGCCATTCTCGATTTGCGAAACATTAAATTTGCCTGCGTGCGCCACCCCATGGCTATCTACATATAGCTGCTTGCTAGCGACGTTAGCCAAACGATTTTTATATGCCCCTCTCTTGAAGGCTGCCAGAAATCCTCTAAACTGGTAATCTTTTAGCTTGAGCTCGTCCATCACTTCCTGCTTGGTCCGTCCTTGACGCAACAAGTTTATCACCTTCACGCCGACATTTTCAGGTTCCTGGCGGCCCTGCTTCATAGTAAGCCATGCCTTGTAGGAACGAAGAGAATTCGGTTTCTGCGTTCTGTACATATCCAGAATGGCGTTATCATCCATCCCCGACCCGACCGAGCGTTCATATATTTCTAGAGTTAGGAATGGCTTCGGCTCTGGCTTTGACCTATTCCAGCCTGGCTTCAAAATGCTGTCGAGTGTTTGCATAACCTCTTTGTGCAGTATTACCTTTGATGCCCTTATCTTTAGCAACACGTCATCGAAAAACGCATAGAACTGCAAGTCTGTCATACTCGTAACTCTCGCATCTCTATACCATCTGCTGCCCTTTATTTCGTCGAGGCATGCATCTGTGGCGCCTTTGTCTAAACTTACGAGTGGTAGGTCATCATTAATGAAGAACGATAGTCGCTGCCTCCGATTTTCTGGAAGCCTGTCATAATATTTGTCTGGAATTATCCTTGAGATGTCAATCTTCAAGTTATTTTCCGGCCGGCCGTCGACAACATCACGCTCACATTTTGGACCATAGTCACCCTTTATGTATGATGATTCAAAATGTGATAGCTGTTTACTCCCCACGTTGTAATTCCGGGAAAGATTTTTCCACGTCCCTTCGACTGAAACTCCCGCAGAATCATCTTCAAAGCGCTGCTTATAGTATTGCTCACCAGCCAAACTGGGAAGGCGGGCGGATGACCCAAGAAAGATCCTCTCTTCCAATTCCCTTTTTCTTGAACGCCATAATATGCTAACATCCATCTGCAGCTTCTTTTCCAGGATTTTCCTTGGATTTGACACTGCAGATTTAGGCTTGCCGATTATAGCCCATCCATAATCAAGTAGGTTAAGATCTTGGTAAGCATGATCAGCCAAGTATTGATACTTTTCAAGTCGCTTCGAATGTTTTGATAGTTGGAATAAATCGCTGAGCATCAATGACCCTGATCTGCTTACATACTCGTACCTCTCGATCTGCTGCGTAAAGTAGGTGCCACTCTCGGACCAACATGCGCAAATCGCAGGGAACCATGCGTCCATACCCACGCCGATTCTACAATCAATAATATGTTGCATAAGGCTTTGCATATGCCATAACCAGACGTTACCTTGACTGTGCAGGTCTGCATCAGATTCAAACTCCACTCCACGTTCCCGAGCCATTCTCTTGATATCCTTATCGAATTGCTGGAACTCTGGATTTCTCTGGAACATCGGGCTTACACTAAGGTTGCTTCGGCCTAATCCCAATATCGCCTCCAGCGACTTAGTCAAACCTCTATCCTTAATCGATTTGAAGGATTTATAGCCTTTCTCCTTGAGATAGTCTGCAATTTGAAAATCGCCAAGAGAGATATTACCGCTGAAAATATCTGGAATCTCATCTATCACTTCACTTCCAAAAACACCTCCCACATAATGATTCTTAACATGTTGCTGCTCTCTTTGGCCGTAGACAGCAATTCCTAATAACGAATTCTCTGCCAATAATTGACGGCCGGCTATATAGCGTATTGTGTCCAGCACATTTTTTTTTAGCATAGTGTTATAATCAAGCATACATATGTCAAAAACATCGTTAGTCTCTCTGAAGAAATCCAAAGCGTCCAATGGCTCTGGAGTTAGTCGGATACCAAGATTGCTTTGCTTCAATATTTGATGGCTGTTAGGGTCGCTTTCAAGGGCTGTGATATTGCCTCTGGGAATGCCTAGGAGGTCGTAAATACGCAATTCAAATGCTTCTGCTCCAAGAAAGCTGGCTACCTTCCAGGTGTTTGGACTGCCAGCCAAACCGTATTTGTTAGATTTAATAAATCGAGACCAAGCGTCTCTCCATTTGTCCTTGACTGGATCATCGTAACTTTTCTGTACCATTCGCACATCGCAAAAGCGTTAAAAGAATCAACATATATAAAAAGATTTATCTTTTTACCACTCAATAACAATAAATAAGATGATTTCCACTCTGACTAGGTCATACTCCTTGTTGTCTTAGGCAGCCTACTAAAGGGATGCCCCAAATCTTCACAAAAAGGTATCATGACCGAACGTGCTGCTACTATATCTCTTCCAGCAAATTCTTCTTGTTGTATGGTACCTTGTTTGCCTTCAGAATGTCTTCAAAGACTGTCGAGTTACCTATTGGGATCTTTATAGCGCCGCTGGCTACTCTGATACCTCCAAGCTCTTTGACAATCCCCTGGACACCCCTGCCTGCAAGGATGTAGTTGAATCGTATCTTCTCGGAGTGAGTCAATCCGCTGAGAGTCCATGAAAACAAGGTGTATGGTTTGAAACCCAGATTTTCGGAAAAGTGTTTTCCGCTTCGGAGGCTAATCCCCTCTAACAGTATGCCAGTTCTTGCGAAAAAATTTGCTGAAAACAACTCGTTCAACAGGATTTGCTTAATATCTATTTTCTGATGAAAGCCCTTTTTTAGGTTCATCTTGATGTTCTGTGTCTTGTCAAGCCTTTGGCGAAGCGTTCCTTCAACAAAAATAATCAATATGTCAATGTCGCCTGGTGACAGTTTACCCTTTACTGATGACCCGTAAAGGACAATGTCAAAAATCCCATCCTTCCCTGCTTCAGAGTCCAAGTGCTTTCTTAAGCTGTTCAGCATCTTCCTTTAAGAGTGTTGCGGATTCTTTGTCCATCCTTTTAGTATAGCTTTCTTGATAGTATGGGAAGTCTCTGTCAGCAATCCGGTACAACTCAGGATATTTTTCTTCCAGGATTCTGAAACGGTTCGTATGTGACGAAGGGGTTTCTCCTTCTTTTCTTAAAAGGTAGAGGTCAAAGAGTGCTGCAATCGCCTTAAAGAACAATGTTGTAGCCGAATTGTATTTTTGCTTCTTGAAGGCATCAAGCCCAAGTTCATAGTATTCCCTGAAGTTTTCAATGAGAATCTCTTCCTTTTCTTCCATTTGTATAATACAACAATAGACAACTATTTAAACTTTTTGGTTGTAAGATACATTAAGTTGTATTATACAACTAAAAAGTTCTAATAAAAGCAATATGTTGTATGATACATCAGTTGCACCATGTTAAAGAAGGCCCTAATTCTTCACAAAACGAGATTATGACCGGACAAAGCACTCCTTTTTGGCCAATTTGGTTTAAGAATCAATCTAACGCTTCTTTCTGAGGAGCAGAATCGTGCCCAAACCAAAAATGGCACTCAGGCCGTACAAGTTAATGGCAGATTGAGTTTGTCGTAGGTATGTGCCAACAACAGGGTTGTCTTTTGCCTGATGC
>JBDRIZ010000148.1:0-3882 GCA_043815525.1 Candidatus Woesearchaeota archaeon | reverse complement strand
CTTTTCAATAACCTTGTCCAATTCGTCAAATGCCTTATGGGAACCGCAGTCAAGCATCCTTAAAATACCAATAGCGAGATCCTCATCATCAGTGAGCAGCACCTTTCCTATCCAGTGAGCCATAGGAGTGTCCTGGCTTGTGCCATCAAAAGTAACAGGCCTGTCAGCAATATATTTGAACCAATGGCCATAGTCCCACCAGGAGTTCACAATAGCGTTTTCTGAAGCGTTCTGGTTAATCGCTTCAAGGCTTGCGACCCAAGCATCGTTAATCAGGGGTATCTCCTGCCTTGCAGTATTCTTTGCAGCAGAAACCATGTTCTTCGGAAAAAAGAACAGCAACAGGAGAATGACTGCAATGACCATCACACGAGTGAGAATCTTATTCACTCCAAACTCATCAGTCACATAGTGCGAAACTTTCCTGTAGACCAATCCAGCAGCGATGCCTACTGCTATTGACAGAGCAGGTATGAAAAGCAGCACCCACCTGACACCCTTCGTGCTTGCATACAGCGTAGCGACAAACCATATCGCAAGCAGTATCGCGAGCTTCGGATCATACTCTCCTTTCTTTGACTTGGAGAAAGCAGCAATCAAAATGCCAAAAATTCCGATGGCAAAAAGAAGGTTACCGCCAGCATTGTTGATAATACCTGCAAAGCTGACTTCATTCTGCTCAGCGACTGTCGTGAAAACATTTGGCCAGACTTTTGCCACTCCGACATCCTTGATCTGCGAGAACCAACTTGGCCCATGAAATAACCCGCTGGAAAAGACACCATAACTTTGTATTACACACACAAAAATCAGGCATGAGAATGCAAAGATGAGTATTGTCACAAGAGGGTCTCTAAGCTGAGGATTGGAAACAAATTTTCGGAGATCTGTTTTCAGAACATGCCTGTGCACAAATGCATAGTAGGCTACATAGAGACCAGATCCTGCAAAGACAAAATCCATTATGAACCACCAGCCACCCCAAGTAAAGCTGTACAAACCAACAAGGAAACCAGAACCCACCGACAGCATTGTCATCTTTTTCCAATTGTGAGACTCAAAAGCCTCAAGGAAAAGCCATGTGATCATCAAAGGGAAAAAAACATTGTAAGCGTCAGTGTCACAGACTCCAGCTGCTGTTCGCACAAGGAAAGCCGGATGCAAGGCCACTATTCCTCCAGCAACAAAACCAGCCAGGTTGCCGCCGAAGCGCCTGGCAATAAAAAAAGCCGGGATGACTGACAGGACAGAGACAATTACCGGGAAAAAGAAGCAGACCCTGTTCAACTCAAAATCACTATCGAAAAAATTGAAAAACCTGTAAGAGTACGCCATAAGGTATGCATGGAACATGTCATTTGGCAAATACCTTCCAAGCGGAGCTATCATATGGTCGTCCATCTTGATGCCATTTACAATCTTATCACCAGGATAACCGCGCAATAATACATTCCTTGCGTGACGCATCCAGTAATAGGTATCAATATCCGGAAGATGCATGTGGCCATCATCGTCCTGGAGCTGCTGCTTGAAGTACTGGCTTGTTGCAGTTATCTGCTGCGCTATCTGGTCTTTCTCCTGCTCCAAGACCTTCTGATACTCAGATTCCACAAGCTGAGCACGGTTCTCATCAGGCAGATTCGGGTACTGCCCAGCCACTTCCTGTGTTATCTGCTGCCTGACATAGTTGCTGACACTGCTTCTCGCCCAGTCATCTGTCACCGGAATGTCAGCTGGGATCATACGATAGTGAAAGCTAAGGATAATCGGGATGAGCACAAGCAATACCACCTGGTACTTCAATACAGTTGACCAAACCTTTTTCCAGTCAACTGAGACCTCGTCATCTGACTTTTGCTGTGAAGGCTTTTTGAATATATTCTTGACTTTTGAGAAATCAAATGATATCTCATCGTCCTCTTTTATATCCTTTGGTGGTTGCTCAGCCGGCTTGCTCTTGAAAAATTTCTTGACCTTGGAGAAATCGATTGAGATATCATCTTCAGGACTTTTGTCGTCGGATATGCCAGATTTTTCGACATCAACTAATTTTCCCTCAGGTTCATTATCCTGATCTATCCGATGGCTCTTGTGCTTATGATTCTCCTTGTGAGTGGCTTGGCTGCTGTCTGAGCTGGTGTCCCTGCTGTCAGTTGCGTCTTTTTTCTTAAAAAAATTCTTCACTTTACCAAAATCGATGCTAATCTCGTCATCATCTTTTTCCAAGTAAATCCCCAAATTCAAGAAGAAAAGTCGGCGCTTTAAAAAGTTATCTTACATATTCCTGAGAAGCACCTTTGCAAAAAACAAGAGCCTTGGCTCAGCCTTGAGCAAGGAGATAAGAAGGCTTCTTGGAGTGTCCCTGTCAACCTTGGAAAGAATACCCTTTACCCTGTTGCTTGAGCAGAGCGTGACCAACCTGTCATAGTCTTGCTGGTTGAACCTGTCAAGGGTTTTTCTGACAAGCAGGTGCAACCTAAGGCTTGGATTGACATACTTGTCCAACAAATGCTGGTAGCTAGTGTCTCGATGCAAGCTATAAGCAAGGCATTTTGCAGCAGCAAGCCCAGGGATTATGCCCCCACCAGTGGTTGCCTTAACCTGCAAAGCAGAGTCGCCAACAAGAAAGATATTGTCTTTCTGGCACTTTAGCTGCGGCTGGAAAATCGGGACAAGGCCTGCCTGCCTGCCAATTACCTTTGGCATGCCTAATTTCTGCAAAAAAGAGTTAAGATACATCGCAGGCTTCTGTCTTGACAGCACACCAATCCTTGCGACTGAACTGCTTTCAGGCACAACCCATGCAAAGTGCCTGCTCGACGGATAGAAATCAACAGCCATGTCGTTGTCAAAATGGCATCTTGCCTGGCTAGCGAGCCAGAAAGACCTTTGCTGCCACAGGGAAGAGGCTCTCGCTACCTGTGACAGCGGGCCGTCAGCACCGATTAACACCTCTGTCTTGTACTGCCTCAACTTGCCTGCACTCTTTGCGATTACCTTCTCTCTTGAAAATTTTTCAAACCTGTGAGAAAGAAGAATCTTCGCGCCATGTTCCATTGCCAGGCCTGCAAGATACTCATCAAAAGCCTGCCTGTCAAGAACAAGATTTCTGTCCTGAAAAGATATCTCAGTGTTGTGGTCAGTGCTGTGAATCCTGGTCTTTGCAATCCTTGCCACCACAACACTTTTGGGCACTCGCAAAAGCCTTTTGATAGAAGCAGTGACAATCCCTGTGCACTGCAAAGGAAGACCTATTCTTTTGTGTTCCTCTAAAATCTGTACATCATGGCCAAGTTTTGAAAGATTCAGCGCAGCAAAAGAGCCAACAGGCCCTGCTCCGACAATCGTTATCATGGACTTATTGGAGCAGGAGCCATAATTAATATGTTTTTTATTCATCAAATAAGGACTACTATTTATCATTATTATATAGTAGTTACAAAACCCAAAGACTTTTATATCAGTATACTATCTCCAGGTAGTAACTATACTAGGGGGTATCAGAATGAAAAATCCTTACACTTCCGTCTACGCGACTTTAATACAGAATTTTCAAGGGATGGGCCTTGCCGGGAAAGTCGACGAGATCAACAAGATATACAAAACAAGAGGCAAGATACCAGACACTGCGCAGCCAGACTTCTTCTATACCCAAGACTACCTAGCAAAAAAGACTGATGAATGCTGTGACACTTTTCTTGGCAGAAACGGAAGAAGTTGGGAAACTAACAGACTTAGCAATCTCACAAGAATCATTAATGACATGCAAAAAAATGATCCTGTAAATGGAAACCACGAAATTAAGAATTTCGCAGAAGCCCTAAAAGAGACTGCAGAAGGACACCAGTACCTCAAGAGAAAAAGAAAAATCCACGCCGGTGT
>JBDRIZ010000147.1:0-12402 GCA_043815525.1 Candidatus Woesearchaeota archaeon | reverse complement strand
TATGCAGTATGCTTTCAACACCTGTTTTCCTGGCCCAAAGTCAGTCAAGATCCATATCAATTCAGAGTGCAATTACAACTGTGTTTATTGTTATTCTGATAGGTCGTCTACAGTGTTAAGCACATCGGATTGGATTGATTTCATCAATTCAATGAAGAGCTTTGGAATCCATACTGTTGAAATCAGCGGAGGGGAGCCATTCTTGCATAAGGATTTGCTAAAAATAATGCAGAGGTGCTATGACCTTGGCCAAAATATTACTGTTTACACCAATGCAAGTCTTATAACATCTGAAGACATGGTCAAATTAAGGAATTTCAGGGACCGATTGATAATCTCTGTCAAGTATGGATGTTCTGGAGTGTATGAAAATCTTACAAGAAATACTGCAAAGATAACAAAGATAGAGGACACAATGAAAGCCCTCGCTGAAGAAGGTGTTGCAACTGTATCATTCATTACTGTGACTAAGAACATTATACCCAGATTAAAGGATGCTATTAACCGTTCAATTGAACTTGGCGCTTTTCCTGTAGTTGAGCGTTACGTGCCGGTCAAGAGTATTGCCTTAAACAAGTGTTTGATGATTGATAGCAGGGATTGGGCTTTGGCCTTAAGTTATATCAAGCAAGTTTATTCTCATTTTGCCACAATTATTGATGGTGTGAGCAGAATCCAGGGAGGTGTCTGCTCATGCTACACATCGCAGTTCTCTGTTCTGCAAGATGGTTCTGTTGTGCCATGCCAGTTCTTGCCGGTGTCTCAAAGTATCGGCAACATAAAAAAAGTGTCGGTTAATCAACTGGTTGGAATTTTTAATGAAAAGCAGAAGTCCTGGAAACAGCTCCCACAGGATTGCACAGGCTGCTCTGTCAGGACTACGTGCGGTGGAGGCTGTCGAACATATTCGTTCTATACTGATAATGCTTCCGGCAGGGATCCTCTTTGTTCTGGTGACTGTCCTTCGACTCTGGGCCATTGCGCTTTTACAGTAATCCATTATCTTCAAAGCAAAGGTTCAGTAAATAACAAAGGTTTGCGCAAGATACCATGAGACCTGGCAGAAAGTTGCATTTTTTGTTGAAATCTGCTTTGGTTTATGCTCGTTACAGCTTGGGCAAACCTGTGCCTTTCTTGGTTGTTATTGTGCCAACAAAGCAGTGCAATCTAAGATGCTCATACTGCGAATATTATCATAATAAGTCAGCTGTTGATCATACCTTAATGCCTTTTCCAATGATGAAGTCAATCGTGGACCAAGCAGCAATACTTGGTGTCCCACTAATCTCTTTTTCTGGTGGAGAGCCATTGCTATGCAACCATCTTGATGATGTTGCAGAATATGCTCACAACAAGAGTATTGTCCTTAATCTCAACACTAACGCTACCTTGATCACAGATAGCCGTGCAAAGCTCCTTGCAAAGTATTTTGATTATATTCGCATATCTGTTGATGGCTGCGGAACAGAATATGATAAAATAGTCGGTACAAGTGGTGCTTATGCCAGAATGAGAAAAGGTCTAGTATATCTGCAGCAGCATAAAACCAAAAACTGTTCCATTGGCATAAATATTGTCTATAATAAGGGAAGGGCAGCTAGGGTAAAGAAGGTTATCGAAGAATTCAAGGACAAAGTGGATTTCATTTCTGTCCTGCCAAGGTTCAGCTTTGTCCAGAATCCTGAATCTGGTGTTGATTATGCTGATTTGAGATTAACAAAGCTGTTATCTGGCTACAAAGACATAAAAATAAATTTGGATTTTATATCTGCGAGTCCACGACAACTCTCTACCGTATGTGATTTCGGCAAGTTATATCTTGCAGTATATCCCTCTGGTGCAGTCATGGGTTGTCCATTTATTTTAGACAATAGTGGATTTCTTGGTAGTATATCTGAGGAATCATTTGTTGACATTCTTGGTAAGAGGATATCAAAACCGCCTTGCCAAGGTTGTTATGCTACCTGCACAACAAAGGTATCCAAGGTTTTTGGTAGTAATCTTTTCCAGCTCTTACACCATTTTTGGAGATTGAAGCATGAGTATAGGCTCTAACAGATCTGAAGCAAGGCTGCACAAGAAAATAATTAGTTTCTATAGTAGGGACAGTAATTACTTCAATAAGGTTCTCAATAGGAAAGAGTCAGAGTATAGGGCTGTTATTACCATAATCAGGGGCTTGCTTCCAAAGAATGCCCGGATCATTGATATTGGTTGTGGGACAGGCAATCTTCTCCATTTTCTTAAGAAGGCAGGCTACTCAAACATTGAAGGTCTGGAACTGTCTAAAAGATTTACCAATTATTGCATAAAAAAAGGTTTTACAATCCATCAAAAAGATGTCTTGACATACAAAAGTAAAAACAGATACAATTGTGTCATCGCGACTGACTTGTTGGAGCATTCAATTGATCCAGATAAGGTTTATGAAGCAATGTCTGAACTTCTACTGCCAGGAGGTATTATGATTGTCCAAGGGCCTAATCTATTACAGTTGATTTCAAGAAAGTCAAGGAATAGGCTTAAGACTACTTTATTGTTTGGAAGAAAGATACTAGAATGGGCTTTCTGCAGTCCAAAAACTGTATATCTTCAGCCCAGAATAGATTCTCAAACATATTTAAATGACGACTCAGACGCTTGTTACCTGGTTAACCCTTTTGATATCAGGTGTTTTGCCAGATATGGTGGGATGAAGATTCATTATATTTCAACCTTTTACAATCCTATGGCCAGATTCACCAAATTTAAAAAGTGCCTTGTTTTTATTGTTGAAAAGCTGCCTTTGTTAAATTATATGGGAGGTACAATTTTTGTTGTTGCGACAAAGGCAGGTGATGTTTGCAACAAAAAACCTTTGACCGATATGCTCAGGGCTTTGTATTAAATGATATCAAAAAAAATTGCTGGATATGTTCCTTGGCAGCTTGTCAGCGCTCTTGATTTTGGAGGTTGGATTACCAAGCCCTCACGCTACTTGTTGGGATTATCAAAATTCAGGATTACCTGTCTGCAAGTGCATATCACTAGTAATTGTAACCTGAACTGCTCCTATTGCTATGCTAAGAACCACAAGGGTAAGTCGCTATCCGATAATACAATCCTATCATTAATAAGACAGGCCAAAGAAAATGGTGTTCACGAAATCCAGTTTGTGGGTGGTGAACCCTTATTGCACCCAAAGCTCAAGGATTTTGTCAAGCTGACAGCAAGTCTTGGCATGAACATGAGGATATACACCAACGCTACTCTCCTTAATGGTGATTGGATGAATTTCTTCCAGCGATTTAGGGACAAACTGGTTTTTGCCATAAAGTTTGACTCAAAGACTGGTTACAAAAAACAGGTTGGCAGGGATTTGTTTAGCAGGATAGTCAAAGCTTTGGAGTTATGCAAGTCTTCTAATGTACCTGCTAATACCTTTATCACAGTTACGAGGAAGAATTTTGACCAAGTCGAGGGTCTTATCAACAAGTCTTTTGAGCTGAAAGCTCCTCCGATTATCGAGAGGTATCTACCGACTTGCAGTCAGGAACTGAATAAGTCATTGGGAGTCTCAGCCTCACAGTGGAAACATGTACTTCATCTCTTCAATAAGTATTACAAGGATAATCTGGCATTCTACAATGTCACTTCAAGAATGCTGAATTTCTACTGTTCTTGCTACAACTCAACCTTATCTATTGACACCAATGGCGAAGCTCTCCCTTGTCCGTACGCCCCAAAGGATCTCACTCTTGGCAATGTAACAAAAAAACAATTGTCAGATCTAATCTATCTATACTCACAAAAGGTCGCTGAATGGAATAGGCTACCAGAGGAATGCAATTCGTGCAAGAGTAAATCCCTGTGTACTGGTGGCTGCAAGACTTACGCGTTTCTGAAAAATAAAAGGCTTGATATTAGAGACGGTCTCTGTAAGGAGAATATACCCCCCACTTTAACCATGTGCTCATTTAATAATAGCCTAATTAAATAGCGGAAAATTATGGGAAACATGTTATTTAGTAGACTATTTTTAGTTGGTCTTTTATGGGACAGGTAACTATCGGTGTGATGAGACATTGGCAGGTTGACTACACTTTTCCAAAGTATATTGACTCTGATGGTCTAGTGAAAACGCTGCAATGCTATAATGCTGCAAGACTGACACCTTGCAGTTCAAGGTTTTGTAGTAAACACTGGGACGTTTGTTATACCAGCGATTCTTATAGGGCTTTAGCCACCACAGCCAAAACTTATAATGGTGCAACAGTCAAGACAAGATTATTAAGAGAAATTCCTGTCCGACCCTTTTTTTTCAGAGGAATCAAATTGCCAATAACTCTTTGGAGATTTCTTTTTAGGATGGCATGGCTTTTAAATTATAAAACACCAGAAACAAAGTCTCAAACTCAAAAGAGAGCAAGAATGTTTCTTAGAAAGTACTGCCTGGCCAATGATAGTGCCAATATCCTTGTTATTACCCACGGTTTTTATATGTTAACGCTGCAAAGAGAGTTGATTCGAGAAGGTTTTGCGGGAAAGATATCAAAAAATCCAATATGCGGACAGATATATGTATACAAAAAAATGTTGCCTCAAAAAGAAAGATACAAGTGCCCTGCCAAATTTAAGTAATTTTATGACAAATGAAGATTAAGTTGATATATCCCCCGGTCTTTGACCATATTATCCAACCCTTTCCCCCAATTTCCATTCCTATTCTTACAGCCGCGTTAAGGAAGAATGGGTATGTAACAGATCAAGATGACCTCTTAATAAGGGTCAGGAGTCAAAATTGGTTTAGAAAACCAAATCTTAAAGTTTTTTCAAATGAAAAAAATTTGAATGAATACCTAATACATAACAGGCAAAATCCAGTATTTGAAAAAACCTTATCAAAAATATTACATCTAACCCAATATCAAGATTACAACTTAATCGGCTTAAGTGCTCTCAGCCTGGAGCAATTCCTGTTTGCATTGCTTCTTGGGAAAAAAATAAAGGATGAGACAGGTACTCCAATTGTTATTGGGGGTTATCATTTGAATTCTATGACCCCAGAATTCTTCGACAAAATAACATTTGTTGATTATGTAATCATAGGTGGCGCTGAGTTGTCAATTATAAAACTGGTGCAGCATATCGAGGGCAAAGTAAAAGAAGAAGATGTACCTGGGCTTATGTACAGAAAACAAGGTAAGGTTCACCTGAATGGACCAAGAAATATTCCTATAGATGAAGTTCCGGTAGCAGACTTTGAAGGTTTGCCTATCAGTCTTTATTCACCATATGGTGACGGGAAAATCAGTCTGCCATATCAAATTTCTAGGGGTTGCTCTCACAGGTGCAGTTTTTGCGAAGTTTCAGGTGGTAAATTTGAGAAAAAATCACTGGCCAAAGTATTGGCAGAACTTGAATTGCTCATAAGCAGGTACAAAGCTGTGCATTTTGAATTCACTGATGCTACTATTAATTCAGATTATGAGTATCTAAAACTCTTATGTGAAAAAATGATTAGTGGAAAATTGAAAATGGACTGGTACGCTCTGGCAAGAGCTGACAATCTCGATGCAACAATTCTAAGAAAAATGAAAGGAGCAGGGTGTAAAAAATTGCTTTTTGGAATTGAATCTGGAAGCGACCGTCTGCTGAGATTCATGCAAAAAGGAATCAACGCAAGACATGCTGCCAGCATTCTGCAGATATCTCATGATGTTGGCATAACAAATTGGATATTCCTAATGTCAGGCATTCCAGGAGAGACTCATGAAGACTTGAAGAAAACAGTCAGTTTCATAGGGAAAAACTCTAAATACATTTCAAGAATTACTATTGGGGTGTTTTATATCCTAAGTAACTCTCTGGTCAAAAAGGATCCTGCTAGTTACTGCATCCTGAATGTTGATGATAACATTAGATTCTTGCGACAAAATTTGTTTAGTGGACAGTATACTGATAAAAAACAAGTGATACTCAAGAAACTCAGCTATGATACTGTGTTTCTGGCTTACTGGAAATATATCATACGTAAAAGAAAACCTTATCTTAAATGTATCCCCATTTCTATTGTGTGTTTGTACCTGCGAATGAAGCATGACAAGGTGAGGATAAGTGCGATTTACTAGAACTGCCTTCACAAAATACCAACCGTGTATGCGCAGTCACAATATAACCTCATCTTTTACTATGAGAAGTAGATTTTTATTGTCGAAAGCTACAATATCTTTAAATGTTCGAAAGTTGGTGAACTAAGCAATAGTTTTTATGGGCATTGTTTACAGTAATTTGCGCAAATTCACACTGTTCGAGTGTGGGTAAATCAAAATGTCTATTCAGTACCTAGGCTAATAAAATGAGGCTATTCAGCGGCACAATTGTAGATATTGGCAGGCAAAAAGGGCTTATCTACAAAAAGAATAGTATGAACTTAGATTCAATCAAGATTAACGGAAGAATATTTCAAAATCAATTGAAAGCTTATCAAACACATTTTCCTGCAATATTAGATGAAATTCGTATGACTGCCAAGTCTTCAGGTATTGATGAAAATAAGATGGTTTACTATCAAATCTGCAGGGAACTTCTATGGTGTGTTGAAAGGGTAAATTTAATTAATGCTTGCACTGTCTTTGGAGTCAACACCCGGCAAGGGTGCCTTGTCGGTAGGAACTTTGATTGGCTGGCTCGCGCAGCAAAATATTTTCAAGTATACACTGTTGCGCCTTTGTATAAAAATTCTTTTGTCGCTGTTTCTGATATGGGAATAAGCAACCTTCCTGAAAAAGACAATAGAAATAAGATATTCACAGTAAATGATGCAATTAACAGTAGGGGCTTGTACATTGGTTTGACTTATGCTTTCAATAGCAAATATGGGTATGGTCTCACTAGCAGCCATGTGATACGCCTGATTGTCGAGACTTGTGCAACAGTCACCGACGTTTTAAAATTATTTGAGAAAGTTGCCCTTTGTTGTCCGAAAAATTTTTTCATTGCAGATGTGTCTGGTAACATGGCAGTTGTGGAACATGATTCGCATAGATTCAAAGTAATCTATCCAAGAAAAGGTATTCTTGTGAAGACAAATCATTACATCGACACTGATTTGGCAAAAGAAGATGAAGCTCCTATTGTGATGTCAACATCAAACTCTTTTTTAAGATATGACAAGACAATGGCTGGGATTAATTCGTTGGGCAGTAGATTTGAATTTTCCGACATATATGAGATATTGGGAAATCCAAAATATGGTATTTATCAGGGAGGTCCAAAAATCAGGACTATTTGGACACTTGCTCTCAATACAAAACTGAGAAGATACTGGTTGTATCAGGGAAAATATGGAGTAAAGCAAAAAATCACGCAACTTATCCGACCCAAGATTCCAGAGGGTCTAGCTGATACACTATAAAAAAGAGCATCTATTTATACAATTAGCAATTTACTTCGTTTAACACAAAATGATTTTCAAGAACGCTAGGAAATGCTTTTTTGCGAAAACTATATTTGCCAAATTTTCTGCAATATCCTGGAGATGGGAAGATGATCAGGGCATTACGATATGTACAAACACTTTCTCCAAGTATATTATGCTAAATGAATCCGCAGCCATTCTTTTTTCGCTCTGCGATGGAAGGAATCAAATTGGTGATATCTACCAAACTTTTTCCAAATTCTATGATGGTTTTGCTGAAAATGATATCAAGGATATGCTTGAAATATTCATTAAATTACATATCATTGTGACTGAAGGTAGTGGAGATATCCTACCGGTCTGGACTGTCAAGCCGTGTAATCACTTGAAAAAGAAAAAACATGTGCCCTTTCGGGTAGAGATGTATCCTAAGATTATGTATAAGTATAGAAGAAAAGGGCAGACTGTCAGATTTAAGTATCCTTTACTCGCAGACATCGAGCTACTATACAATTGCAACTTTGATTGCAAGGAATGTTATAATGAAAGCCGTAAGCAGACATCAATGTGCACAAAGAAAGTTTATGATATAATTGATAAAGTTGTCCAGGCCAGATGCTTGCACGTAACGCTACTTGGGGGTGAGCCCTTACTACGGCAGGACATTTTTGATATCGTCAAATATTGCAAGAAAAAAGGATTATTGGTTAAGATTATTACCAATGGTGTCTTATTGACTGAGAGAATTGTAAGAAAATTGGAGGGATTACACCTGGACATAATTGTGATAAGCATTGATTCTCTCAAAAAAAGTGTTAATAGTCTTACCAGGGCAAATAAACAGCATAATCTGATTCTGAAAAACATAAAAATAGTTGCTAACAGTAGCATGGCTGTAGCAATAGGCTGTACATTAAACAGAAAGAATCTTTTTGATATTTTCAGATTCTATAATTTCGCCATTACAAATCATATTGAAACCGTACGATTTCTGATAATAGTTCCATATCCTAAAAAAGAAAAAGTATACAGCAGGCTGAGGCAAGTGCACATGAATTATTTTTTCTTGTTGACGGCGAGTATTTTGTTAAAGTTGATGATGATTTATAACAGGATTGTACGTGAGCCCGTACATATACACTTTTCAAGTTACCCTTACGGTTACTGTGCAGCAAAGTCACATTTGATTAGTATATCTCCTACCGGTGAATTAAGTATGTGTCCTCATTGTAGCTACACCATTGATAATATTTCCGGTAAAGACATTATCAAGATTTGGAGATCAAGAATGTTTTCAAGAATTGTAGATTACAGAAGTTATCGATTTCCATGCAATGTATGTTACAAAGTTGGTCAGTGCGCTGGTTTTTGCAGAGCAAAGGCATATGCGCAAACAGGGGATATTCTAGGGTCGCAGCCAGATTGTCCGTTTGCCAAGGTGTACATTATGCTTGCAAAAAACAGTTTCATTCGTAAGATGATTGTGTCAAGGGAACTACAAGATAACAAGATAGTTTGGTTGTAGCCCATGATAAACTTTAATTGTCATTAATCCTTTAGTATTCAATTCATTTGTCTTTTAACTTCCATAAAAGATAATGCAAATCATGAATAATCTGCCAGTATTGGACACGACAGAACTCATTACAGGAGCTTTGCAGCAGCGCGTCATTATATTTGCCCTCTCCAAAATTTATGCTTCCATCCTCATTAAAATTACTCAAAAGGTAGTGGGTCATATTAGTTAGATACTCTTTTGGTACAAACCCATACATGATATCAATGTATGTGACTGAAATAATTGACTTGATATCGCACAACTCATTGCAACCCAGAAGTCTAAAATATGCATTATTTATCCAAGAGTTATGCAAAGCTAGAATAACCTCATTTTCATCAAAACTCAGGTTAAGTAGCTTCGCATTTTGTAAGTCCAATACCAACTCTTGGGATAATTGGTCAGAAATGTGAATTGCATTATTTGGATACAGAATGTTTTCGGCAGATTTGAGCAAATCTTCATCTAGTCTTTTATTAAAAATTTTGTTAGTATACAAATATCTAAAAAAGTTGAGTTTAGCATCTAACAAATCTGTATTATTAAGAGATTTTATTAAGTTGCTCTCCAATCCGTTTTGTGTTTTTGCCAACAATTCTTTGTTGACTTTATTTTGAATAAGAGATAATAAAATAACTGAGGCATAGTCGGTCGACTGCGATTTTAGTAAATTGTCTTCAAGCATACGCAAATCTTTATTATCAAATTCATGATAACCCAATTGAAAGAGCGAACAAAGAATGTTTCCAAGATCATAGTTATGATCTCCAGAATCATATTGCAATAGCTTACTGTATACATAGTTTATTGATCTACTAGCATTAATGTTGTATCCAAGTAGGTCATCATGCCTTTCTGCAAAGATATTTGAACGGACTGCATGACTGTAATAATCATGATGGTAATATTCTTGATATTTATAAAGAAAAAAAAAACCTGTTGTTACCGACAAAATTAAAACTGTGAACAATATTTTTCTTAAGTGTCTCATATCATACTCATTCAATTACTGATAAATTTGGCAACTATAGTACTGCAATGAATTTTTCATAATACAACTATATCTTTCCTTGATTGATCTTATCAAAAGACAGTATATTGTCTCTGGATGAATAAGGGGTTCAATTATTGGGAATATAAAGTTTTGCACATCTTTGAAGGCTAGCTTATTTTAATGCTATCACCAATAGCCCTAAAATTTGGGAAGAATGATACAAAACTACTATCAATATTCTTGACATTTTCATAAGCTTCAGTAGCTTTTAGTATATCACCTTCACTGAAGTGTGCTAACGCAAGACCTGCATAAGAAGATATTCTTGTAAAGTTCTCTGGAGAATTGTCTGTAAGTTCTAGTGCAGCCATAAATGACTCTTTCGCCTCGAAAAGCCTATTTGTATTTAAATATAAAAAACCGATTTCCATATGCGCTCTCGATTTTGAGATGTTCATATCCAAAGCAGATTTGAATTCTTTTTCCGCTCTTTCATAATCCTTAAGGACTTTATAAGTAATACCTTTCTCCATAGTCAGACAATATCTCATATTTAGATTTTCAGTTTGATCTACGATAGAATTAAACGCTGCTACTGCTTCCTCATATTTTCCTTTGTTTCTGAATACTTGACCAGCTAATAGAGTGCATACTTCTTGTTCTGTGCAAATAGATAGTATATGTAGAAGCCCATCTTCATAATCTGGTGTATTACCAGAATCGCTTATGTACTTTGAATAAATTATTGCATCAGGATTTTTTGCCATTATTTTTCGTAGAATTTTTACTTCATTTTCAGCATCACCCTTTTTTCGGTACAACTTTGCAAGCAAGATTTCGCCTTTTGTGCTTGCTGGCCCAAGGTAAGAAGCAAGCTCAAGGCTTCTAATTGCTGATTGGTAATCATTCAGATAATAATAACTCTTTCCAAGTATCTCAAGTATTGGTGCATTATCATTGTTGTATACATTACTTGCCATACTGGCATTGTATATTCCCAACCTCTCAAACCACTCCACCGCCTCCTCATACTCCCCATTATTGTAGTACGCCATCCCTATCTGCTCTACTGTCTTGTTGTATTCTTGGTCGCTTTGGTCTGTCATCTCAAAGTATTTCAAATATTCCTTTGTTGCGTTGTTGTGCTTTCCGCTGAAATGATAGGATCTTGCAAGCATTAGCTGGCTGTACTTGTCGTTTTGGTTTTCCTCTGCGCACTGCCTTGCGTATGCAACTGATTTGTTGAACTGCTTTGCCTGTATGTAGCTTGATGCGAGAATGCATGCTATGCCTGCGCTCTTGCTTTCCAAAAGCAGTGCTTGCGCTTCATCAATTCTTTGCTGTGATATGTAGAATTCTCCTAACTCTTTTATACCCTGTGCTGTCCTGTTCACTTCCAGAGCTTTTTGGAAGTATTGCTCTGCTTCCGATGTCATGTTTTTTCCAAGGTATGCTCTTCCAAGGAACCTGTTTGCTGTTTCTGTGTCTTCTATTTGCAGGCTTTGCTGCAGCTTCTCTATTGCCTTGTCGTACTCTTGCATGCTGACTAGCGCTATTCCTGCTCCTGCTGTGCCAAGGTAGCTTTCAGGAGCAATTTTTTCGTATTCCTCGTATTTCTGCAGTGCCTGCTTGTGTTCAGCTTGCCTTAGGTAGCTTCTTGCTAGCTGCAGTGTTGCTGTTGGCGTATGCTTTGTGTTGTATGCCTGCAGGTAGTATTCCTCTGCCTGTATGTAGTTTTCTGCTTCGTATGCCTTGTTTCCTTCTGCAATTGAGTCCATGTAGTTGTAGCTTGGCATCACAACGTAGTGTATTGCCAATATGAGCCCGCAAAGGATGAGCAGTGCCAGCACGTATTCCTTGTGCCATATCGCGTGGCTTGCCTCTGAGAGGAATGAGTGGAGTTTATGTGCTACATTTGGGATGTTTTTTTGTCTGCTACTTCTGAGGTTTTCCTCCACCTGACCTGTTTGTGTAGGAGAACCGTTCTTGCCACTTGTTTGCCAGCTCGAGAGGTTTTCCTCCCCCTGCCTTGTGAGGTGAGAAAAACCGTTAGTGCGATAATCAGACCTGGTCTTCCCAGACTCCCTAATCTTCGCAATATGCCTCTTTATGTGCTCTTCCTTATGTCCCTCTTTCTTGAGCGCTTCTGCTATCTCTTCTTCTGTGTAGCCTGCCTCTTTTTGATTTTGTATGTATTGGAGAAGCTCTTTGTCAATGTCTTTTTCCACTGCTTTTTTTGCTTTTTCCACCTGCCTTGTTTCGTTTGCAAGTTCCTTGTTTATGCCTCTTAGCTTTTTTTGGGCATGCCTTATGTGCCTTTCTGCCTTTTCTTCTGTGTGCCCTGCTGTTATTAGTTTTGCCTTGACCTCCTCTTCTGTGAGCCCCTGGTCAAGCTGTTTTCTTGCGTACTCTGCAAGCTCTTCCTGTATCTTCTCCTCTGTTTTTAGTGTT
>JBDRIZ010000146.1:0-2131 GCA_043815525.1 Candidatus Woesearchaeota archaeon | reverse complement strand
TGGCAAAAGGATATTAAAAGGAGCCATACACAAAAAACCATCAAGTTTATATATTTGTAACATTATTTAGTTAAAAAATAACTAATTGATGTTACAATGAAGGGTATTTCAGCAAAGGAGATGGAACTGGTGTCGTACCTGGAATTTCATGAGAAGTACTTTTTTTCATCAGAAGATGCAGACAGGTTCTCCAGGAACACGTTCCAGAGGTATAACCTCATCAAGAACCTGCTTGCTAAAAAAAGGATTATCAAGCTGAACAGGAATAAGTATTACCTTGTGCCTGTAAAGGCAAAGACAGGCTCATGGGCTGAGGATTCCTTCATACTGGTTGATGAGATGTGTAACGGCAAAGACTATCTTATCGGCGGGTGGGCTGCTGCCAACTACTGGCACCTCACAGAACAAGTCCCTATGCAGGTTGACGTCTACACAACAAGAAGGCAGGGAAAAAAGGAAATACTCTCTGCAAGGATTGTGTTCCATCGCACTTCAAAGAAAAAAATTGCTGGTGCAGTCAGGCAGCACATAGGTGGCCACGGTTTTATGATACAGGGAAAGGAGGCTAGTAGGAAATGGCTGATCTCAAGAGATTGAATGAGAAAGAATTCAACGATGTTATTTCAACGCTACCGTACCGTAAGGAAATCATGATTAAGGATTATTACATAACAGTCATCCTTTATTTGCTCAAGGATTTGGCAGGTATCTGCTTTAAGGGAGGAACTGCCTTGCAGAAGATGTTCCTGAATTATTCGAGGATGAGTGAGGACATAGATTTTACTGTGACTGGCGACCTGGAAGTTGTGAGAAAGGCTGTCGTTAACCATATTAAGTCATGTGAAATTTATGCCAGAATAAGCGTTGACAAGGATGTTGATGGTTTTACCAGACTTGTAATTGCATACAAGGGTTTTGATGGCAGAGAAGGGCCAGTTTTAATTGACCTCAACAAAAGGGCGAAAGTGATATTAAGGCCTGTCAGCTATCAGGTAAGGCATTTCTACCAGGGATTCATTCCGGAGTTTGCCATGAAATCTCTTTCAAGGGATGAGATGGTCGCAGAGAAAGTTGCTGCTGCAATCGGAAGGAATCGCCCAAGGGACCATTATGACCTGTACAGGATCGCAAAGCAGGGGATTCCAATAGATATGGGTTTGGCAAGAAGGAAATGCATTGAGTCAGGGGTCGAGTTTGACATAATAAAGATGTTTAACAACGCTAGGAAGCTGAAGAACCGTTGGGACACTGACCTGCAGCCATTAATAACTGAGCAGGTCAGCTTTCAGGAAGTGATGCGATTTCTGTCTGGCTATTTCAAGCTGTCTATGGAAAAAGCAAAGAGAATACTACCTTCTAACTTGCCTTAGCATTGTGCCTGTGTACAAGAATACCTTCACAATCATGAGATTTATGTCCTGCACTATCTTAGGTGCAGTGACGACATTTAAGTGCTTCATAACCACATTAGCCTGGCAACTAAGGTAATCAATATAGGCTGTCCTTGGGAATTTTTTCCGGATTGGCTGGAATTTGCACTGGACACGCTGGCATGAGGTTTATTAAGGTGCCAAGTCTTGAAAATTGATATGCCTAATTATAGCCTGGCAGTTTTCCAGGGAAAAAGAGTGAGGCGCACCTGGAATAATGATGAATGGTGGTTTTGCCTTGAGGATATTGTATCCATTCTGACTGACTCATCTGACCCAAAGCAATACATTCAGAAGATGAAGCAAAGGGATGAGCAGCTGGCCAAAGGGTGGGTACAATTTGTACATACCCTTGATATTGCCACAACTGGTGGCAGCAGATGAACTGCGTGAACACCGAAGGTGCCTTCAGGATTATCAATTCCGTCTCCAAAGGCTGAACCATTCAAGCTGTGGCAAGGCTATGACAGGGTGATTGAGAATCCTGAACTTGCTCAGGTGACTTGATGCTTTATATGGTGAACACAAAGGCTAATCTTTAGAAAATTTTTCCAATTCTTTCATTAGTTTGGGAATTTCTATAATGGCTTCTTTGACAGTTTCAACGTCTACATCCTCGCCATAGTAGTTTATCCCGTTCCTTAATCTCCTGTACCTGTCAAATTTCATGGAAATTGATTGTTCCTTTAGAATGTCTCTCA
>JBDRIZ010000145.1:0-2939 GCA_043815525.1 Candidatus Woesearchaeota archaeon | reverse complement strand
GGTTTTTTTTGGGAAACACATTTTAAGCTCTTGTTGATGGTATGTTTTTTCGCGAGGTGGTATATATGAGAAAGATTGTTTTGTTTTTGCTGCTTCTTGCTCCGCAGGTCGCAGCAGGTGTTGTGATTAACGAGGTGTTTTACAATCCTACTGGCTCTGACACTGGCAAGGAGTTTGTCGAACTTTACAATGACGGCCCTGACTCTGTGTCCTTGAAGGATTTTATTCTTGAGTCTGGCAATGGAGCAAATCCCAATGACTGGACTGTTGAGTGGACTGGAACCACTTCTGAGGTTATCCCTGCCAATGGCTATTTCCTGATTGCCGAGTCGAATGTTTCTGCTGTGTCAAATTTTGTCACTGAGCTTGACCTGCAGAATGGTCCTGACGCTGTGAGGCTGAGGATAAATTCCACAGTTGTTGACCTTGTCGGCTACGGCAGCCTTACTTTCCCAGAGTATTATGAGGGCTCTCCTGCGAGCGTTGCTCGTGAGGGCTTTAGCATCGCAAGGGTTGGGCCTGACACAGACAATAATCTCGCTGATTTTGCTGAGTCTGTCCCAACTCCTCAGTCAAGCAGCCAGAACAGCATTGTTGTCATGCTTAACGTGGTAGAGCCTGCAGTGGAGTTTGTCTCGTTGTCTGTTTCTGACGATGACTCTGATGCTCCTGGAGTGCAGGTTGTGCCGATTGCAGCAAGCACAAAGCAGGTCCAGGTCAGCGCAGTCATAAGGGACTCTGATGGTGCGTCTGGCTCGTCTGTTGCTTGCCAGGTTGATGGAAGGTCTTATCAGCTGGCTCTGTTGTCAAATAATTTTACTCATGCCACCTTTTCTGGCAATCTTGAGATGCGCTTCTTTGATCCTGCCGGCAACTATACTGTGGTGTTTTCTGCTGCTTCAGGCTCAAAAACAGGCTCAGCACAGTTGGCTTTTGAGTACCTTGCTCTTGCTGCAATTGTTGTTGACACTTCATCCCTGAATTTCTCCGGACTTCCTAACACTCTTTTACAGGCTATTGGTGATTCTGACATGTCTACTGGCACAAGCTCCACTGTGCATAATGTGGGAAATGTTGACATTGAGCTTGGGATCAGGGGTTCTGATTTCGTGTCAAGCCAGGGCTCTGTTGCGATTTCCAACATGGAGCTTTGCCTTGGCACTTCTTTTTCGCAAGATACCTTGAGCGTTGCCTCTTTCACGCAGTACATCCCTTCCTTGATAGTTCCTGATTCAGCAATGCCTCTAAGCTACAGGATGTACATCCCGCAGTCTGCTCCTGCAGGCAGCTATGCAGGAGCGCTGTTTGTCTCTGCGAGAACAGCATGAGATTGCAACGGTTGGCTTGCGCATGGGTGGACAATCCATAAAGTGGGAAGTTAGCATGATGGAGTTTGAGAATAGTGTCTGCAACAAGTACAAGGTTACGCGTAGGATGCCTGATTTGTGTGTATCAGAGACTGTGGTATTGAGCACAAAAAAGAAGGCAGCTATTCCACGATTGGTTGAAGTAAGTCCTTTACTTTCACTTGTAGAATAGCACGCAGTTCGGGTTGGTTGCAATGGTAGATATCTGGAATGTCAAGGGATATTATCCGTTTTTGCAGGTATTGCCTTGGAAATCGCTTGGCAATTTCAGCTCTTTGCAACTCTTCCATAACAATTATTATGTCAGCCCAGTCCATTTGCTTTCGCGTCACAGGCCTTGCGTTGTAGAGGCCTGCAGACTTTGTGTTGAAGTCTGCCTTAAATACTTGCTCTGCTGTTTTACTCCTGTTCTCGTTTTGGTTGCAGACAAAAAGCACCTTCATGCCTGCAGGATAAATCATGAAAAATATAAATCTACCTGATGCGCTAAGCAAGGCTTTAGTAATTGTGCAAGCTTGTGTGATATTATCATCATTTCCTTTTGCACTTGCGCAGGGCTTGGGCGTGTCTCCTGACAGCCTTGAGATCTCTGCTGGAGAAAAGGCAAAAGTCTGGATTTCAAATCCAAACGAGCACATGATTCTTGTTTTTGGCGAATCTGACTGCAATGGGATATTGTTGGAACCTGCAAATGTTTCAGTCCAGCCAGGGTCTTCAGTGCCTGTTGTTGTTGCTGCCCCAAGGTCAGCTCTATCTTGCAATGGATCTCTTCTGTTTTCGCTTGACTCCTCTGGCTCAGGTATCAGTATCGTGCCTTCTATACAGATTCCTCTAATTGTAAGTTCAAGGACTGCTTCTTTTCCTGTTCACAGCATTGCAATGCCCAGCGGCATGCAGCCTTCAAGGAGTGTTGGATTGCTTGCAAGCGCCTCCACAATCATTGTTGGAATGATTGTCTACTTCGGTGTTGGAAGATTTGGTTTAAGGCAGCCTTCAGGTCATAGGAATTTCAGGAAAGCCCATCGCAAATTTCGTAGGTAAATTTACTTACATACATTTACATAAAAGCAAATATATATAAGTATATTGAGCTCATTCTGCCTTATTTTGGGCAAAATATCCAAAGATAAGAGACTCTTTGAGCTACAGAGGTTGCTTGCAGAGCTGCAGCAGCAGTACAAACTTTCAAGAGAGGATGTTCTAAAAGCCGCTGAAAGGTCAGTCCTCATCCCTGTCTCATTGTTCTCATCAGGGCTCAGCTCCCTTGAAATTATTGTCAAATATCTTCTCGAGAACCAAAAGCTTAGCATATCAGAGGTAAGCAGGCTTGTTTTACGGCCTCGCCAGGCAGTCTACCAGGCCTATAAAAGCAGCAAGCTGAAATCTCCCTCACGATTCAAGCCAAGGCCTTCGAAATTTGACTTCCCAGTGTTTGTAATTGCCAACAGCAGGTACTCTGTGCTCGAGTCAATTGTGCGTTTCCTGAAAATCCACCATAATCTCTCATTCGCTGCCATTGCTGCGTTGCTTTGTCGCGACCAGAGGACAATTTGGACTGTGCACAACAGGCTT
>JBDRIZ010000144.1:0-3832 GCA_043815525.1 Candidatus Woesearchaeota archaeon | reverse complement strand
AATAATCCTTCTACCTCACGTTCCCTGTTTGATTTATCAAGTGTGTGGCAAACTTGTATTGCTTCTGTTATTTTTGTACCTTCTTTTGCGATAAAGTCACATTCGCCTCCTTCCTTGTGGTAATATACTTCCTTGCCTTTTCTCTTCAGCTCAATGAAAACTGCGTTCTCAAGCGTTCTGCCTTTGTTTGGTGTGAAGTTTGTGCCGATTACCTGCTGGAATGACGGGTCTATTATGTACACCTTTCTTGGCATGGAAAGCTGTCTCCTCAAAGAGTAGGAGAACCTTAGGAGTTCAAAGAAGAAGTAGGAATTGCTCATGTATGATATATATTCCTTTACAGTTATAGCATTTGCAAGTCCAAGGCTTTTTCGAAGGGAATTGTAGGTGAATTCGGACGAGACATTTGTTGCAAGAACGTTTGCGAGTTCCCGCACTATCCTCTCCTTTCTGACTGCATACCTTGTTATAATGTCCCTGTATAGGATGTTCTCCTGCAGTATTTTAATATAGCTGATGTCTTTGTTTCTTAAGTATTCTGGCATGCCTCCTGTAGTAAGGAAATCGTTGAGGAGCTCGATTAGCTCTGCCCTTTTTTCAATAAGGTATTTGTCTTGTTTTAGGAGGTCGATAGAATTGAACTTCAGAAATTCTCTGAAAGAGAATGGGTAAACCTCAAACATCTTGTATCTGCCGGTAAGCTTTGTGCCAAACTCTTTGCTCAGAAGGCTTGCATTTGACCCTGTAATTACAATTTTTTTACCTTCATCCTGGAGCCTACGAACAAAGGTTTCGAATTTCTCAATATTCTGTATCTCGTCAAAGAAATACAAGCTTGAAGGTCCATATGCCTCAACAAGAACTTCGTTTAGGCTTTCAAAATCTTGTGCCCGGAAATCAAGCAGTCTCTCATCCTCAAAATTAATGAAACAGTATGCAGGAGTTTTCTGCATCATCTGTCGCAGAAGAGTGGATTTTCCGCATCTTCTTAATCCCGTGATTACCGTCACTCGCTGGTCTCCCAATGATTCAAGCGCTTCACTCAATAATTCTCTGTTTACGGTAGTGGCGCTGACAGCAAGCCCTTTCTTCTGACTGTAAACGATTTGCCTTAGTATCTCCTTGTCTATCATACTAACCAGTAATTAGTACAAATATATAAACTTTCTCATTAGTAATTAGTATAATCCATGGGTCGAATAGAAAAAATGGCATAATCCATCATTATCTCTCCTTCAATACCGCCTGCGCTGCTGCCAATCTTGCTATCGGAACTCTGTATGGCGAGCAGCTCACGTAGTCAAGTCCTGTCCTGTGGCAGAACTCCACGCTTGATGGTTCTCCTCCGTGCTCTCCGCAGATTCCGATTTTCAGTTTTCTTTTTGCCTTTCTTCCTTTTTTTACTGCCATCTCCAAAAGTTGTCCTACCCCTTCCTGGTCCAGTACCTGGAATGGATCCTTTTCTATTATTCCCATCTCTATGTATTTTGGCACAAAGCTCCTGATGTCATCTCTTGAAAAGCCATATGTCATCTGTGTTAGGTCGTTTGTTCCAAAGGAAAAAAAGTCTGCTTCTTTTGCTATCCTGTCAGCAGTCAATGCTCCCCGAGGCACTTCTATCATTGTTCCGACAAGGTACTTCATCTTGTGTGTTTTCAGTACCGCCTCTGCGACTCTTACAACTATCTGTTTCTGGTTTTTCAGCTCGTTCACGTCTCCAACCAATGGTATCATTACTTCTGGCACAAGTTCTGGGTCTTCTGTTTCGACTGCTGCCTCGAATATTGCTCTTGCCTGCATCTCTGTTATTTCAGGGTACACTATTCCCAGCCTGCAACCCCTGTGGCCTAGCATCGGGTTTACCTCGTGCAGGCTCTCGATTTTTTCTTTGACCTTGTGCACTGGCACTCCCATCCTTTTTGACAGTTCCTCAATATCCTTTTCGTCTGTTGGCAAAAACTCGTGCAAGGGTGGGTCAAGCAGCCTGATTGTTACTGGTTTTCCTTTCATTATCCTGAACAGTCCTTTGAAGTCTTCTTTTTGGTAGGGTAGCAGCCTTGCAAGAGCTTTTTTTCTTCCTTCCAAATCATGTGCAAGTATCATCTCTCTCATTGCTGTTATTCTTTCTCCTTCAAAGAACATGTGTTCTGTCCTGCATAGGCCTATCCCTTCTGCTCCGAACCTTATTGCTGTCTCAGCGTCTCTTGGTGTGTCTGCGTTTGTCCTCACCTTTAGAGTCCTTGTTTCGTCTGCCCACTTCATCAGCTCCCCGAAGTGTCCGCTTATGTCTGGTTCAACTGTTGGTATTTTTCCAAGATAGACCTCTCCTGTGCTTCCGTCAAGAGTGATGTACTCTCCTTCCAATACTTTCTGTCCGTTTGCTTCAAAATGTGTCTTGTGTACTTTGATGTCTGCGCAGCCGCTTATGCAGCACTTTCCCATGCCTCTTGCGACCACTGCTGCATGGCTTGTCATTCCTCCTCTTGATGTGAGTATTCCCTGGCTTGCGTTCATTCCGATAAGGTCTTCAGGGCTTGTCTCTGTTCTTACAAGTACTACTTGTCTTCCTTCCTGTGCCAGCTCGTGTGCTTTTTTTGCGTCGAATACTGCCTCTCCTGTTGCTGCTCCTGGCGATGCAGGAAGTCCTTTTGCTACTGGTGTATGCTTTGTTTTTGCGACAGGGTCTATTTGCCGATGCAATAGCTGGTCAAGTGTTGCAGGGTTCACTCTGAGGATTGCGGTTTTCTTGTCTATCAGCCCCTCTTTTTCCATCTCCACTGCAATTCTGACTGCTGCAGTCGCTGTCCTTTTTCCGTTTCTTGTCTGCAGTAGGTACAGTGTTCCTTCCTGTATTGTGAACTCTATGTCCTGCATGTTTTTGTAGTGTCTCTCAAGTTTTTCTCTTATTGCGCAGAGCTCCTTGTATATCTCTGCATTTTTCTGTTCAAGTGTTTCTATCTGCATGGGTGTTCTTATGCCAGCTACAACGTCCTCTCCTTGTGCGTTCATCAGGTATTCTCCGTAGAACTTGTTTTCTCCTGTTGATGGGTTGCGTGTGAAGCACACTCCTGTTCCTGATGTCTCTCCCATGTTTCCAAAAACCATTGCCTGTATGTTGACTGCTGTTCCTAAAAGTCCTTTTATGTCGTTTAGTTTTCTGTAGAGTATCGCCCTTTCGTTGTTCCACGAGGCGAATACTGCATCTATTGACATCTGCAGTTGCACTTTTGGGTCTGTTGGAAACTCTTTTCCATGCTTCTTCATCATCTGCTTGTAATCTTCAGTTATCTCCTTTATGTCCTCTGCTGAAAGGTCTGTGTCATACTTTGCTCCTTTTGTCTCTTTCTTTAGTTCAAGTATTTTTTCGAATTCGTGGTGCTCGACTCCCATAACCACATCGCCAAACATCTGCACGAATCTCCTGTAGGAGTCGTAAACGAATCGTGGGTTGTCTGTCTTTCTGATTAGTCCATCTATGACTTCATCTGTTAATCCGAGGTTCAGTATTGTGTCCATCATCCCAGGCATTGAGTCTTGAGCTCCGCTTCTGACAGATAGTAGCAGTGGATTCTCAGGATCTCCGAATTTTGCTCCCATCCTCTCTTCCACAAGGGAAAGTTTCTCTTCTATCTGTTGTTGCAGCTCTTCTGGGTATTTCTTGTTGTGCTTGTGGTAGTAGTCGCAGACTTCTGTTGTGATTGTGAATCCGAAAGGTACTGGTATTCCCATCTGTGTCATGTCTGCAAGGTTTGCTCCCTTGCCTCCAAGCAGCTGTTTCATGTCTGCTTTTCCTTCGCTAAAGTCATAAGCGTATTTCATTGGATTACCTCCA
>JBDRIZ010000143.1:0-4333 GCA_043815525.1 Candidatus Woesearchaeota archaeon | reverse complement strand
AGCGCTGATTGCCCAGGAGCGTGTGCGCTAGCCCTTCCACCCATAATTCTGTGCCACAACAATCAAGTCCTGTATGCCTATCTTGTTATCCCCGTTTGCGTCAGCGCGAGGATCAAAACCACTTGTCATCCCATAGTTCTGTGCCACAAGGATGAGGTCCATGATGTTAACATTGTTGTCTGCGTTCAGGTCTCCGGCATGCGATGCAGAGCCGCACTGACCATTAGAGCATGTCTGGCCTGAAGGGCAGTTTTGCGCAGCGCCCCAGACCCAGCAGCCACCGCTTTGGGTGCAGGCCTGGAACTGCGATGTGCCAACGCACTGCTGCTGGCCGGATGTGCACTGGTTTGTGCACGAACCACCCTCAATCAGCCATGTCAGCTCAAGATCCCTATATCTAGACTTTGGATCCCATCTGGTCCGGAAAACCAGCGTGTAAGTTCCTGCAGGTGCATTATTATTTGTTACCGAAATGCTTACTGAGGCAGTAGAACCATAAGAGCAACGTGAGCAACTTTGAGGATCTGCATTACAGTCATTACCATTGGGCATCTTACCATTGACCTGCGGTATCGTTGCTGGATTGATTGAAACTGAAAAATAATTGCTGCCGCACTGCTGATTGTTTTGGTTCACGCAACTCTGCAACGAAGTAGCAACATTTGATATGTACCGGTATTGTGAGGGGGTGCTTGAATCCATATGGTACATATTCCTGATAACCAAATCAAATGAAATGGGATTTCCATTGAAATTCTCGTTCGTCGTATAGAGGCACACATAATTATAATCCCCTCCGGCATGACAATGACAAGAGACTGCCCCAACAGCAAAACTCAAGATTAGAGTCACCAAGGCGATTATCACCAAAATTCTTGCAGTGGCTCTCATCTTTTCTTGATTGTCATTATCCTATATATAATCATACTAATCAAAAAAACGGTTGCCAAAAGCATAAGAAATTGCGGTAGACTCGTATGAGGGCCAACCCTAATACGAGTATCAAGCGGATACGCTTCCTTCACAAACTCCTTTCCCTTCACATAAATCTTAAGGGGGTACACTCCATCAACAACGTCTTCGGGGACAGTCAGCGCAGCATTAAGTAATATTGCGTCAATATTCCTTATTTCAGGGACGACCAATGGCTTAATATCAAGCTTGAAGAGGTCATCATTCCCAGCAACCACAACATCGTGCAGCACCACAGGATCATCAGTACGCATAATGTACATCTTGAAATTCACTGTCTCGCCAGGTTCAGCATACACAACAGGAGCGTCAGAGGTAACCCTAAGAAAGTAGTCATCATATTTGCCGAGATTGATTGAAACGCCTGCACTGCATATAGCACTATGCAATACAAAGAGAAGGATTACCAACCTCTTTTTAAGGACCAAAGTATGTTCACCTAAACATCTGCAGGGATGCTACTATATAAAGTTTTTCGGCTAATTTTTATACGAAAGCCATTATTTGAAGCAAGATGCCATACATCCTTGTAGAATCATTTATGCTTGGGATTATCTACGGCTTTGGTCCATGCACACTTTCCTGCGCACCGATACTCGTTCCGATAGTGATGTCAACCTCAAAAGGCATGCGGCAAGGTTTGTTTCAGACCTTGCTTTTCAGCTTGGGTAGAATCATTGTTTATATTATTCTCGGAGCCATAATGGGAGCAATAGGCAAAAGCTTCAACCTATATCTGCCAAATTGGCTTATTGGTATTTTGTTGGCTTTGCTTGGGGTCAGTCTCATACTGGATGTACAAAAAAAGTGCTTCATAAAGAATATAAGGTTGACCGGCTCGCATATGGCATTTGTGGCAGGTATTATTATGGGTATTTCACCATGTGCACCGCTGCTTGCCGCACTTGCACTGGCAGTCTCTTCAAAATCAAGCATTCTTGGAGCAACTGTTGCGCTAGTCTTCGGAATAGGTACCTTGCTGTCACCAATACTATTGATAGGACTGGTTTCTGGTAAGTGGGCGTCAATCAAGGAATTTGGCCAGATAAACCGCTATATCGCCGGCAGCTTCCTTATAGTCATAGGAACATTGTTCTTTTTCCAGTGATATCAATAAGAATAAATATCGGTAATTTTAAAGAGTACAAATCTTGCTCAAAAGAGGAAAGTTAAACACTACAACAGTAAGAAGAATTGTACAAGTTCTCTTTCTCATATTTATTCTCTATGGCGGAATACTTGGCGTAACAAAGGCATTCGGGTATAAGCCACTGCCTCTTTCAGCTGAAGAGAAACAGGCTGCGGAACTGAATTCAAACCTGCAACCAGACCCAAGGCTGGACTTATACCTCCCTATCCGCTCATGTAAAAACGCGAACAAAGATTTAGGAGTATTCAAGGGTTGCGGAATGTACATGATAACAAGCGTTCTGATGTACAGGACCTTTCTAAGCTTTGCCTTACCAATCCTTGTCCTCATACTACTCATCTTTGTCTTCGGAAGAACCTGGTGCGGATGGGCCTGCCCAATGGGGCTGTTCCAGGAACTTTTTGACAGGCTAAGATCAATGCTTAAGATTAATTATCTGAGGCTATCGCGAAAAACCAACCGCATGCTCAGGAAGATACGCTACGGATGGCTTGCAACTATCTTTCTTGTATCATTTGCAATTGCGCTGCCAGTATGGGGAACAATGCGCAAAGACCTGCACAACATCAATTGTTTGACATGCCCCACCAGATACGCACTCCAATTTTTTCCCAAAGTGCATGTTACATACATGAGCTTTGAAACCAGTTACTATATTATTGGTTCAATAATATTGCTGCTCTTTATTTCATTGGTTATCCTCAGCTTCTTTGTTAGAAGATTCTGGTGCAGGCTATGTCCAAACGGAGCATTACTATCCTTATTTAACAAAGGCTGCCTCACAAACAAGGAAAAAGACATCAATAAGTGCACAAAGTGCGGGATATGCTACAGGATATGCCCAATGGACAACGAAGACGTGTACCGAGTGCGGGACCGAAAGGTAGTAAATAGCAAAAATTGCGTCATGTGCTTTGAGTGTGTCAGCAGGTGTCCTGAGGATGACTGCCTGCAGGTTAAGGTTGCAGGAAAGACAGTGCTGAAGTCAAAATACAAAGCAGGGCATAAGTAGGTTGTCATCATTCCCAAACTCAGAATGCTATTTCTTGTAATAATATTGGGATACAGGCTTCCTTTTAAGCTTGGGTTGAGATCGGGTATGTCGGTTCGCCTGCCTAATCATGAAATACCGTGTAGCCACAGCCATCAGAATTGTGAGCACAACAGCCCCTAAGAAAAATGGTACCATGTTGCTATAGCGCCTCACCTTTAAGGTGACCAAATCCTGGAAGGCTCCTTCCATATATTCGTCAGTACCCACATTTAGCACGCTAACATAGTCTCCAGAGGGCAAGTCTGAAGGAGCACTGAACCGTATCAGAAAGAAACTAACCTGCTGGCCAGGTACAGTGCTCAAGTTCTCAATATGGTCTGGAGCAACAGTGTAGCTGATACGAGGGTCCACAATGACGTCAAGATATATCCTTTTAATATTCTTATTATCCATAGCATTGCGGACATAAAGCTTGACATCAACATCCGAACCCTGCTGCAGCCAATACTCCTTATTTGGCGGGCAGACTGCCATGAATGTACGTGACGGATTAATTATTCGAATGCTTACGTTGTCTGCAGCAGCAAATGGCATGCATATGAGGGAAAGCAAAATTAGCGTCTTAGGTAGTCCCATGTGCATTCCACAAAATCCCTGTATTTATAAAATTAGCCACAGCACTACTCGATACACAGTAGATCCGAAAGTAAAATATAGTTGTTATCCTTGAAGATAGACAAGGTGGGGTGAGGGCGTGTAGCCCTCAATCCACGTGGATGGTATGTGACACTATCCACAAACGGGTAAAAAACTTTCTTAAACATATAAATTGTGTTGTTGGGAAGAATTCCCCTTACCAGTTAAGCGACTTTGTGCATGTGCTACTGGATGCTGTGGAGCACACCGACTTCACGAACAATACCTGTGTCCGCGTTGGTGGTCCTACCGGAGAAACAGTCTTTGCAAGGCTTAAGGACGCTGACTTTGAGAAGGTAAAGAAAGCTTTCTTTGCCTTTCTGAAGGACTGCTTTGCCATACTAAAGAGGTTGTTACGTAACCGCCAGATAGCTCTGGCATTTGATACGACTGATGAAGCTTACTATGGCAAAGTATCAGGGCTCTGGATTCACCCACAAAGGCCAGTTGCTGGCAGCACTGGTTGCTTCAAGTTCATAACTGTCAGCTGCACCGACCGCAATACCAAGTTGATCCTCGGA
>JBDRIZ010000142.1:0-5102 GCA_043815525.1 Candidatus Woesearchaeota archaeon | reverse complement strand
GTTATAAACCTCACGCAGGATTGTCCAGTGCATATGTAAATCAGGTATGCAGCGACTTTTTGCCAATGGTTTATCAGGCAGCATACCTATTTAAAAACGCATCTTGGGGCTCCAAAGGAAATAAAGTCTTCCTGGGTGAGAAAGAAGTCAATTATCCTATTGTCGGGGAACGCTTCCTTTATCTCCTGAATGACAGCCCTTGCCTCATAAGGGTCCTTGACAAATATCCCAAATTCTATGAAAGGATCCCCGATATAGTCCAATAATAGGGACACCCTGGGATGAAGCTGCAGATAAGAGAATAATTTCTTTCTCTGATCAAGGCAGTTATTCTGGATGAAGAAAATAAACAAATAAAGTTTCAGCTTCAGCACATTAATATAGATGGAATAACCTTTTATGTACCCACTTTTCTCGAGTTGTGCTATCCTTCTAGACACTGCAACTGGCGTCAGATGCAGTAGCCCGGCCAATTCCACGCAAGTCATCCTTGATTTCTTTGACAGGCTCCAAAGGATGATCTTGTCCTGACCATCAGTCTTATGCTCAACCAATTTTACCTTGGGAGAAAGGACTTTTTGCTGTCCGAAGTATTTTTCTGTATAGAACTCAGTTGTCTTGTAGAAAGCAAATTGATGATTGCCTATCCAATCCTTATATTTTTGGAAAATCAGCTGAAATCTTTCTTCCACTTCCTGGGGGTTTCTTCCATAAATTGCCATGCCCAGGCTCCAAAAGCCCAGATGTGTGCCTGCCCAGGAGACAAAATCCAGGCTGTTGATGTAGCCAATGAACTCCTTTTCCTTTTCTGCCCGTACGGATACAAAAAAAAGCGCAGAGATAAACCCCAGTTTTTCGTGGTCTATGAGAGTAATAAAATCCCTTATAATCCCGCTTTTCTTCAGCTGACTTATTCTGTACTGAGCCACATCCCGTGACACCCTTGCTTTTGCTGCGATTTGGCTAATAGGCTGCCTTGAATCAGCTATCAAAATCCTGAGGAGTTTATCATCAATTTTGTCCATTTTCCAAAAAAACATACTTATTGATATAAAAATGTTAAGTTTTTGGTAAAATGTGATAGAAATTTTATTATACTTCTAACTTATAGTTACTACTTATGGGATACAAAAAAATATCTGGGGTGCATAGGATGGGTTCGGGTGCGGAGATATACCATAAGAATGCTGGCACTTATTTCTTATTTAGCGAAGCAGAAGACAAACCAGGGCATATTATGAAATATCTCAAGAGAGAGTTAAGGAATAAAACAGTGCTGGATGTTGGATGTGGCAATGGGAAATACATCAAAGAACTGGCTCCAGTCACAGCTCACTATATTGGCTTGGACTATTCAACAGACCAACTGCACATCGCAAAGAGAGCACTGCAATGTAACAGTGCATTGATCCGAGGACTAGGCCAGGAAAGTGGGATTAAGCCCCAGAGCGTTGACGCTGCAGTTGCCATATGGGTGCTGGAATCTGTAAGGAACACAAATCAGCAGGCGAGCATTGTTGGCGAAATGCAGAGAGTCTTAAAGCCGCATGGTGTAATCTATGTAATTGAGAATTCCGGTGATTCAGAATTTGAACACATAATCAAGCGTGAGCCTGACATATGCACAACAGCCGAAACAAGGGACTGGCTGATAGGCAATGGGTTTCATGAAGCAAGAGCCGTACAAACGCATTTTCTTTTTTCAAGTATTAAGGATGCCAAAGATGTTTTCACAACAATATGGGGGGACAGCATAGGCAGCCGCATTGTAGACAACAGAATCTGCCACAATGTTAAAATCTACAAGAAAGTGGTACCATGAAAAACTACAGCCAAGAGGTATTGGACAGCACCAGCTATGTTGTTGAGCATTCAGAGCACGTGCGCATAAACAAAGACAGGATTTCAGAATTTTGCCAACATTTTAGCATGGCTGGACAATCAAACTGGCTCGAAAAATGCCCTGTAAGTATTGACAATCTGACTGACAAAGAAAAAACACACTTACTGCTTACATTCAACTCGCTGAGCTTTTCCTATTGGGGCGAACCCTCATGGACAGTCACCTATGAAGGAAAGACACATAACAGAGGCAGCTGGAGCATGATAGCTGCATTGATGAGGGCAAGAGACGAAGGAATAGACATCCTTGATCCCACAATACAATCAAGAATCACAATTGATGACCTTGAGGGCATTTTGCGCGGCAATACAAGAATCCCCCTGCTGGAAGAGAGAGTGGCAATACTAAATGAGGTTGGAACTGCGTTGAAGGAGTATGGCAATGATTTCCAGAATTTTATTTATGAGTCGAAAAATGACGCAATCAGATTACTTGAAAAAATAATTGACAATTTTTCATTATTTGGAGACAGAGCAATTTATAACGAAAAAAAAGTATGCTTTTACAAGAGGGCACAGGCATTGGTTCAGAGCATTGATTCAATTACTCCACTGACGAATGCCAAAGGCCTGACAGCACTGGCAGACTATATGCAGCCAGTTCCATTAAGGAGCAAAGGAATCCTAGAATATAGTGATAAACTTGCACAAGCCATAGACAATAAGGTCCCTATCAAAGCAGGAGGCAAATATGAAACAGAAATCAGGGCGAATACTGTTTGGGCATTTGAGAATATCAGAGAGGCACTGCAGGATATAGGGACAGTTGCGAGAAGCAAGGAGATAAATGACTATTTTTGGCTTATTGCCGGCAACTGCAATGGAGAACATCACAGAACAAGGACAACGGCGTATTGAGAGCTATGATTATCATAGGTGAGAACAATCTCACTATGATTTTTGCAGTTATTTCTCAAACTCCAGAGCCTTCTGGGCGTCAAGGGGGTGAATCAGCTCTTTGTTGCACCTGGAACATCTCCAGCCCCTAACCAGCATTCCATTCAGTTTTTATTTGCTTCATGCTACCGCCACAAACACATTTCATCTTAACCTGATCAAAATCCGTTCTTATTCCTCAATTGCATGAACTTGCTTTTTAATGCGAATTCATGGTCTTGGATGTGATTTTGGCATCCTTACTCAGTTGTAACTTCAAATTGCTTCAGCTTCTTCTCCTGCTCCAAAAGTATGGCAAGCAATAAAAAAGCCCAGGCATGGTAGCTGCTCGCATAGGAGATGCTTCCGAAATGCTTGAGAGGCTTTTTTAGCATCTCCTCAAAGACTACCCTATCTTCTCCGCGCAAAGCCTTAGCAAAGCTACTCAGCTCATCAAGTATCATGTCTGAGACAATCCTCTGGCTCCAAACAGTGTGTCCCATTGTAGACGAGGTATTTTGCTAATGTTGAATGTGGCGGCTGTCGGCGCTAAAGCGCCTCGTCGGGCATCCCGTAGGGAGCAACCCCTGCCCGACCAGCGCCACGACGACTGACCGGCAAACCGGGGCCACTAATCTTGTTCTATTAGATTTCTACGCTTTTGCTGCAGGATGGCTGACTCTGACCACTGAGACCTTACAATCTGGTCGCAGTGCTCTGCCTGAGACCCTTCAGACAAACCAACAAGGACCTCCCTTGTCTTTGATAACTCTTTTATCAATTCCCAGCAATGAGCATAGACATCCTTGTTCTCCAACTTGTCATCATAGTCAAAAAGGCCATTGAAAGTGGTGATTATTATGCAGTTTACTTTCAAGCTTTGGGCAACAACAGCAGCTTTTTTTAGAACATCGCGAAAGGTGTAGATAAGCTCAGCCTGCATCACATAAACCCCACCAAGACTATCGATATCAATCAGAGGAAACAAAGAGTGGGGATTGGCGCAGTTGGCGCAATCAATGAAAAGGGAAGGGGAGTTATTGACTGCGTAGAGCAGAAGATTCCTGTTAATGGAACCTGGTTTGCCGGTTATGCCTATGATCACCATACCAGAAAAATTGCCTTGAACCAATTAAATAGGCTTCGGCAGAATGTCCAGTGAGGGTGATCTCCAAACACCTTGGCCTTCACCTTTCAGGACAGAGTCTAGCATCTCCATCTCCTCGTAGATGCCTTCGATGAGATCATATGATTTTGCTTCCTTTAGACTTACCCAGGCATGGTCGCTGAGGTCTTCGCAGAGGGTTAAACATCCTGATTTAAATTCTGCATAGTAGCTTATCACCAATACAGGAACATTGTCTGGCCTGATAAAGACCATGCTTGTGAGATACCTGATATCTGCCACTAGTAAGCCTACTTCCTCTAGGACCTCTCTTCTCACTACATTCTCAAGTATGTTGTACCAGTGTGAAGAAGTGTCTTTGGGCTTAGTGATATAATCATTGACCTCGAGCTTTCCTCCCGGGACAGTCCACTTTCCAGGGAATGCCTTTTCTCTCTTTGAGCGCTTAGCTATAAGAAACCTGCCATCCTTGAATATAATGCAGGTCGCGGCAACATAGTGGGCTTTGTTTTGATCCATTGGATAATATCTTACTCTGAAGCAAGTATAAAAACATTATCAAAAAAGTATAAATACTCCAATTGCATTATTATCACAATGATGAACCAAGTGTTTTGCTTTAGGTATTTCTTGGTAGTCACTTGACTGCCATAAGCTCATCTTCAGGCAAGGTCTGAAAAACCAAAAAAAGCCGCAAGCGAAAGGGCAGCTGATTCTTATCAATATGGAGGTCATAAAATGATAATCACTTTGGTTGCAATCATTGCAACAGGAATAGTATGGTGGAAGGCAGATAGTACAACAAAGGAAACACATGGTGCTCAGCCCGATAGCGAATACATTCAGATAATCCAGAGCCATGGAATATGCGGGGAGAATCTTGTGTATCTGAGCCACGCAACCCTTGCGAGGTGTGCAAAAGAACTCGGAAATGGCAAGCAATCGGATGGCTACAGTTTGCATCAAGACCTCATACAGAGCGTAGGCAGGCACGGAATAGAAGGCAAAAAACTTGCAATGCTGAGTGTCGGCACGCTTGAAATGATGGTGAATAACCTGGATAATGCGAGGTGGTACTAATGATAGTGTTAGCAGCGTGTGTGACTCTGACAGCAATGTTCTGGGCTAATGAGGCAATGCTCAACGGAGAGTACGAAGAGAGGACAACATATGTTGTTGAAAGGCAAGAAGACATAAG
>JBDRIZ010000141.1:0-30541 GCA_043815525.1 Candidatus Woesearchaeota archaeon | reverse complement strand
GTTCTGTACTTTGCTCAAAGACATTCCATCTTCATGCATGTGAATTGCACGAACAATTATTGCAGGCCTGAATCTCATCTTCTTAAAGCCATTGTCGTCGATAAACCATGCTTTGCAATCAAAGCATTGAAACTTCTGCTTGTTACCTGAATAATTTTTACGAAACCCTTTTTTGAGTATATGTTTTGAATTACACATAGGGCATTTTCTAGGCATAGTATCACCAAAATGCCTTAGGAAACACTAATATTAAAAGGTGACGATAAGTAGACAGTGTCAAAAAACAGATTATTTTATATAACCTAGGTGGATTTTTCCGCTATGGTGTGAGCATGCGCGTGATACATTTTGGATATACTTTTTTACCTATGTTTGGCGGCGAGGAGAGATACATACATGACCACGCTACTTTCTTGAAGAGTTTGAGGTATAATGTGAAAGTCCTGCAAAGAAGATTTAGGGACTATGAGTCAAGAGATGGCAAGAATGTAGGGCATCCAGACATACCAGTCAAATTTGTGTCCTTCGCTGCTCCACGTAACGTCAACAGCTCTATTGTGGATAGACAATTCTTCTACAACTTCATCGCCACGCCGTATCTGTTGAGATTTGCAGGAGCACAGGATGTTGTGATTGTACACTACCCAAGACTTTTTTTCCCAGGGGCTTTGGCCTCGAAGCTCTTCCGGGGCACGCGAGTGATTTGTCTGAGTCATGGTGTTGTGTGGGATATCCCGGATATGAGCATTCAGGAGAGTGTTTTTTTCACTTGGGTAAAGTTTCTGGATTGGTGGGGTCTTAGGTTTGCTGACATAATTGTGGCGAACGACTCGAGCTACGCTAGGGAAGCAGCTATGCTCTGCCCAGGTGTGGAGAAACGCACTGTGGTAATACCAAATTATGTTGATGCAGATTTTTTTACTCCAAGCAGACAAAGTCCTGATGAGATCATCCTATGCCCGAGAAATCTCCAGCGAGCCAGGGGCATCGACATTGCTGTCAGGGCCATGTCAATAGTAGGTAAGCATTATCCAAAGGCCACCTTATTGATTATTGGTGATGGCCCGCAGAGGCAGGAGATTGAACTGCTGATAAAAGAAACTAGGGCTCGTGCTGTTTTGAAGGGGAAGGCCACAAAAAAGGAAATGCTCAACTACTACCATAAGTCCAAGATTGTTGTGGTTCCGAGCCGCTTTTCGGAAGGTACCAGCCTTGCTGTTCTGGAAGCTTGTGCATGCGGTATTCCTGTTATTGCAACCAAGGTCGGCGGCCTCCCCGATATTATACAACATGGTATAAATGGTCTGCTTGTTGATCCGTCGCCCGAAAGCCTGGCGTCAGGCATTATCTCCCTATTATCTGACGAGAAACTGAGGATTAGGCTTTCAAGGGCTGGCCGTGTTGCAGCCGAGACTAAGTTTTCGCGCAGAAAGTGGGAGGAAAGATGGCTCAAGGTCTTACACAGTCTGCCGAGACGATAAGGAAAGAAAGGCAGCTTTGGAGGGAGAACTTTCTGAGGTTGTCTCCACATTCTGATGAAGATATTTGGGTCATTATAGCAGCATCACAGTATCACCACTTGAAAAAGACTTTGCCAAAGAAGAGGCTTAGGACACTCGAGGTTGGAGCTGGCACCGCTGTATTGTCAGGCATGTTATACCATGACAACAACTCTGTATGCATCTTGGACTACACAATCGAGGCACTGGCTATAGCAAGGGAGCGACTGCCTCATTTGATGGCTGTACATGCTGACGCGAATGCTCTTCCCTTCAAGGATGGGTCTTTTGACCTTGTCTTGAGCAGCGGTACACTAGAGCATTTTAGGGATATGTCCAAGCCTATCGCAGAACAGATAAAGGTGCTCGGGAGTGGAGGGGTTTTCTACGCTAACATCATCCCGAGGAAGTTCTCGGTGAATTCTGTATTCAGTCTTGCTTACTTTGCTGTCGCCTCGGCCATAATGTTCTTCAAAGGGTCATTTAGGAGAATGACGCGAGAAGAGCTTGCATTCCATTTACGATACGCCTCCAATCTTTTTACCAGCAAGGATTTTCCCAATAATCCATACATCCACTATGAGGCAAGGTTACAGCCTCGCAAGCTCGCGAAAACGCTGTCTGGCATGGGTTTGAGCCACGTAAGAATCAGAGGTGCAACAATGTTTCCTGTAGCTCCAGGCATACCTTATTATACAAGATTGCTTAGACACTTTTTGCCGCTATTCAAAATTGTAGATGATACAAAGCTAGGCCTATGTTGTGGTATGTGTGTCCTTGTCTACGGAGTCAAAGAATGAGAATCTGCATAGTTCTTGGTACTAGGCCTGAAATTATCAAGATGAGTCCTATAATCAGGTTGTGCTCCAAGCTGAATCTAGAACACTTTGTGGTTCACACTGGCCAGCACTATTCTTACGGCATGGACAAGGTGTTCTTTGAAGAGCTAGAGCTGCCAAATCCTAAGTATAATCTTGAGGTAGGTTCAGGCTCCCACGGGTTTCAAACGGCGAGGATAATTGAGGGGGTCGAGTTGGTATTTCTAAGCGAAAGGCCGGACATTGTCATGGTTGAGGGTGACACTAATACTGTTCTTGCTTCAGCGCTTGCTGCATCAAAGCTTCATCTTAAGGTAGGTCATGTCGAAGCTGGTCTGAGAAGTTATGATCGGGAGATGCCTGAAGAGGTAAACCGTGTACTTGTAGACCATATTTCCGACTTTCTTTTCTGTCCTACAGAAAAGACAGCAGGCATTGCCAGGTCTGAAGGCATTTCCAAGAACAAGATTTTTGTCACAGGTAACACCATAGTTGATGCAGTCCAGCAGAATATTGTTTTGGCAAGGAAAAAATCTGATGTTATGAACAGATTTGGTTTGTCAGAAGGGAGTTACATGCTGGCTACAATCCACCGCGAGGAAAATGTAGATAACAAGACCAGGATGATGAATGTCTTGGTAGGCCTAGACATGGTAGCGGTGCAGTATAATTTACAGGTTGTGTTTCCTGTTCATCCTAGGACAAGAAAGATGGTTGAGCAATTTAAGCTAAAAGTACCTAAGACAATCATGCTTATGGAGCCTCTGGGCTATTTCGACTTCCTGATGCTGGAGAGCGGAGCTAAGCTCATCCTAACAGATTCTGGAGGGCTGCAGGAAGAGGCGTGCATTCTGCAGGTGCCCTGTGTTACCCTGCGGGAGAACACCGAAAGGCCGGAGACAGTTGAGGTCGGAAGCAACATCATTGCAGGTACAGCACCAGCACAGATTCTCAGCTCTGCAGAAAAAATGGTGGGTAAGAAAGGTTGGAGCAATCCATTGGGCGACGGCAAAACCAGTCAAAAAATCATCGAGATAGTCTGTAGAGAATTGTGACAATGAGAATCGCGTGCGTGAGCTGCTCATTCAACCTTCCAGGAGGATGGAAGTACTACAATTTCTTTGAAACCATGTCCAGAAGGCACAAATTGGAGATTTCCATGTTCACTGTGCAGGATTGGAATGGTTATAATGACAAACAATTAGATTCTCTGAAGGACATCTCTTGCAATGTCAGAAAATTCTGGTCAATTAAGTTCAGCAAACCCAACTCCCAGTACAAGTATCTCCCTCCATCTCTGCTGCCAAGGCTCATTTACATGCAACCAGATATTATATATGCAATGGACGAACCGCCTGCATTGTCGTCTTTTGCAGCATGCCTGGCTGCGAAAATTACAGGTGCGAGCCTTGTCTTGTCATCCTGGGAAAATATTCAAAAGAATTGGTTTTTTCCGCTTAGCGTTGGAGAGCATTGGATTCTATCAAGATCAGCCTTGATTGTGGCAGGCACAGAAGATGTCAGGCAGGTGTATTTGGCCAAAGGAGTTGATAGTTTGAGGATTATCACTCTTCCAATATCTGGTGTGGACCCGACACTGTTTAAGCCTGATGCAAAAAGGTCAGCCAAAAGCACAACTGTGCTTTTCCTTGGCCGGCTACTTAAGATGAAGGGGATTGAGACTATCCTGAGAGCCCGTAAACTACTTAACCGAGAGGGTAGGAAGTACAAATACCTGTTTGTGGGTTCTGGAGATATGTTTGATACACTTAGGAAACTTCAAAGAAAGGAATCTGATATCAAAGTCGTTGAGTGGCTTCCGCCGGCAGAGTTAATAAAAATATACAACGAAAGCGCAGTTTTTGTCTATCCCTCAATCCCCTCAGGTTATTGGATCGAGCAGTTTGGCTTTTCTATGGCCGAGGCTCTTTGTTGCGAAGTGCCTGTTATCGCAACAGATGTGTCTGGCCCTCGTTCGATAGTCACTAACCGCAAGAGCGGTTTCCTGATAAAAATAGACGACGCAAAAGAACTTGCCTCCAAAATTGATCTGCTCATGAAAGATAAGGTACTAAGAAGCCGGATGGGCAGGTACGGAAGGCGAGACATGATGAGAAGGTACACCAACAACATTGTTGGAGATATATTGTACAAATCTTTTCTCAAGTTGAAAAGGTGATCGAGTTGCCCAAAGAAAGCTGGAGGTCGGATTACTTACAACCCAGGACAATGACATAGCTCTTGGGCTTGCAAACCTTGCATCATGGTACCAGAAATACTCAAAGTATGCCACTCACATATCTTTCTCTATTGTTGAAGTAGCAAGAGTCCTCAACAGGCCTGTCGACAGCCCAAAGCTGATTACGAAGAGGCTTCTAAGTTATGACATCGTAGCTGTCTCCACAGTGACTCAGGATTTCAATCTTGTAATCGAGATTTGCGCTCTCCTCAAAGCGCTGAAGCCTTGTATAAGAATTGTCTTGGGTGGCCATCACATATCAAGTATCCCTGAGTCAATGCCCACAACAGCCGATGTTTTGGTTCTAGGTAAGGGTGAAGAGACCTTTCAAAAACTACTTGATGCATTTGTGGAAAATCATGACTGGGAAGTTGAATCTCTGTCCAAGATTGATGGTATTGCCTACTACCAAAGGCAGAAGTTGGTCAGGACAAAAAAGAGGTTTTTTATAAAAGACATCGACCAAATACCCCTGCTAGCGTACCAGCTTTTCGACAAGCGCCACTGGTATCCTGTGTTTGCCAAGGGATTTAAAGTATTTGGTAGTGTGTCCACATCTAGGGCTGCCCTTACAATTGTGTATTCTGCAATTCTGCAAGGTTTTGGGGAAACACAATCAGGTTTTATAGCGCAGCACGCGTGGTTGACGATATCGAATTGTTGCACCGGAAGTACGGTTGTCAGTTTATTGTGGTCGCGGATGATCTAGCTACAGTGAACAAGAAGCGAATGACCGAAATCCGGGATCTGTTGAAGATAAAAGGTTTGTCCGGACACCTGGAATTCTCTGTGCAGGCCAGGGCGAATGTGTTTGACGAGCAGCTTTGCGAGATTCTAAAGGGCATCAATGTGACTGACGTCGCTTTCGGTATAGAGTCTGGCTCACAACGCATATTAGAATACCTGAAAGGCAATACAGTCACTATCGAGCAGAACCGTCGGGCGATACAGCTTGCCTTAAGCCACGGATTTCGTGTGTGACCGCAGCTCATAGTTGGTTGTCCAGGTGAAACCTTGGATGATATCAGGAAGACCCTTGAATTTGCGCATATTCCGGGAATCGACATTTTCCAGATATCCTTTCTCACCGCCCTTCCAGGTACAGATTTATGGGACAAGTGTGAAGCCAAGGGTTTGGTCACGAAGTATATGGACTGGACAAGGCTTAATCTTGATTTAAGGGAATCTGAACTTGGGAAAAAAGTGTTTCTGGGTGATATGTGTTCTGTTGAGGAAGTATGGAATCTTATCAAGAAGGATTTCTATAGAGAACAGGTTGGCAAGCTCTCTGCCGCGAGAGTCATGAGCCCGAGCAGGATTGTTGTTTTCCTGAAATATTTTTTTTCAAACCCTAAGAAGTATTATCTTTTGTCTGTTCTTACAGTCAAGAGCAAGTTGAGCATGTTTTTTCTGCAAAAAGTTGCCTTTAATTGATGTTTATATTCTTTTTCTGAGGACCAGCCCAATAAGAACGCAGATTACTTTTACCACATCGAACAGTGGCACAAGCAAGGCGTAGTTGCTTTTTGAGTAGTAACGAAGCCGAAGAATATTAAAAACCTCATAAAGCAGCCATACAAAAATAAGCGCCATAGCTATTGGCCTTAGCCAGACAGTTGGCAGAAAGAAACTTGCAGCATATACAACAATGCCTATCAACGGAAACAGCAGAAACATGTGGATTGAGTAGAACATTGCTGTCTGCAGCTTGTGATGCCAGAGGTTCTGTATGTAGTTTTCCCCATCCAGGAGGCTTGGGAGACATACTCATGCATTGTGTCAGGCTCAAGGTGGTACCACACCAAATCAATATCTTTTATTGTGTATGATTTCCCCAAGGCCCGTATTCTAAGGTCCATATTCTCGTTTACTTGGAGAGATATGTTGTAACCGTCAATATCTTCAAGGCATTCTCTGGAAAAGACTCTAGGCAGGCCGGATTTTGTAAAAAAAGTGTTCCAAGGAAAAGGCGTTCGCAACATTTCAGTCATGGCCTTGTCTGGTATGGACACTGATATCTTTGCCCCAGGCCCATCGGCTTTGGCTAAAAAGCTTGGCTTGAATAAGGATAATACAATTGTGTTTGTTGGACGCCTTATTGAGATGAAAGGCATTAGAATTATTTTAACAGCAAGAGAATTAATCAGAAAAAAGGGCCACCAATATAATTATCTTTTTGAGGGATTTGACAGGCAAAACGACCCGCAGTTGGTGTCGCTTGTTAAGTCAGGCAAGGACGACATAATTCTTTTGGAAGACCTTGAAAGGGACAGGGTTCCGGAGGCTTTCAATGCAGGTGCCATAGCGACCTTTATGAGAACCGTGCTCAAGTTGCCAATTTCTTTTCTCCAGACTTTGAATTACGGGATGATTTTAGAGTTTGCAATTACTACGGCCACTGCAACCCATGTGATGTTAAGGTTAAGACAAATCGGTTTCAGAAGTTCGGCCATACATCCGTAGATATCAAGAACTTTGACGGTTCTGAGCACGAGAGATTAATGTCAGTGCAGGAAAGATTTGTTGACCTGAAGAATGTTAACCTTTACTGAATTCTTAACAAGTTCCTGATTTCCTGTATGCTGATTAGTTGCATGAGTCTTAGTACAGCTGTGTAAGATAACATGCCAAGTATGCCACATATAGTCATTTCTATGAACCAGTGCAAATTCAGCAGGTATTTGGTTAGACTTATTACTACTGTGAACATTACTCCTGCAAGACCGACTTTGCTCCAGTCAAACCATTGTGGTTTTATCCTCAAAAGAATGTTCAGCCTGTGAGTTGATATCATGAGAAGTGTGAAGTAGCTAATTGCCGTAGCAATTGCAGCTCCGTCTATACCATATTCTGGTATTAGCAAGAAATTCAAGATAACGTTAATGATTGCAGCGAATAATACGTTTTGCGTGTCCATTTCTGCTCTTCTGAGGCCAAGCAGGACGCTCTCATTAACAATAGCTATCGAATAAAAGATAGTTCCAACTGCAAGAGCCTGCAACGCAAACTTCGCACCAGTGTAGGCATTTCCAAAAAATACCTTGATAATAATTTCGGGAAAGACTATCATGCTCAGTGCCATTGGCAACACCAGCACCAGCAAATACTTGTGTATTATCTCTACCATTTGATTGATATATTTACTTTTTTTCTTTGTCTTCATCTCAGAGACCATGGGCAAAGACACTTTGCCAACCGCAACAGCTAGGAATAATAGCAAGCTTGATATCGGCACAGCCACATGGTATATCCCGACGTTATCCAGACTGCCAAAATATGTCAGCATGAGAGTATCAGTATTTGTCAATAGCAGTACACCTGTCAAGGATATTAGTGTAAAAACTCCAAATTTCATGTATCTCTTGGCAAGTGACTTGTTGAGTGTTGCCTTTGCTGCCACTACCTGTGGGATAGATTTGTACAATATCCTTCCATAGATGACAACGCAGAAAACTAAGGATATTATTAGCGCAGCTATGGGTGCGTAGATCCCAATTCTGCAGTGAAAGAATATTGCTGTTGCTGCAAGCAAAACAAGCATTCTCACTGGTTCCATGGTGGAAAATGCCACCATTCTCTGGAGGCCTTGGAAGGTGTATGTTATTATTTGGTCTACGAATGAAAATAATAGAACCAATGCGAATAATTGTATGGCAAAGGTTGTTTCCGGTACTTTGAAATAATGTTCCGACAAGAATTCGGCAGTCACCACTAGGCAAAATCCAAGTATCAAAGAAGTTGCTCCAGTAACCACACTCGCAAAGACCACAAGACCTTTTATTAGATTGCTCCTGCCCACGGCCATGTGTTCGCTAATATATTTTACCAGCGTATGTCTGAGGCCAAGATCCCTAAAGAGGACAAGCAGGCTTACTACTGCCATTGCAGAATAAAAGAACCCGTAGAATTTTATTGACAGATTCCTGACCAGCATTATCCGGAATCCATAGGAAAAAAGGGCTGCAAGTAGGGACATTGAGAGTATCAGGATTGTGTTCTTTATGGCCTTGGATTTGTAGTCAGTCATTTTAATATCCTAAGCAAGCTGAAAAATAAATGTTGTACTTTGCTGATCTTGCTGGAATGGATAAATCAATCTGTAGTTATCAGAGCTAACCATTTCGGTAAGAAGATTATTAGTTGCGTTCAAGCCTAAATATTCAACGCAGCTGCTGTCTAGTATCATGTAATCATAGCCTTTGCCTGAAAGGAAAAGGTGGATGTCATGTACAGATTTGTTTAGCACAGTCTGCTGGTAGTCTCTTTGCTCAGGGTCCCATGGCTTTGTGCTTGCCATGTCCATTCCAATCGCTTTCTCATCTGGCCTGCAGAGTGATGTCACCATTGTGTTGTCTGGCAGGTTCTCAAGCCACATGTACCCTTCTATGTCTGTTGGGCTGGCAAAGTAGTGTGTCGGCCAGATTGATGTGTTAACAAGATATTTTGGATACCAGCTGGTTACTATGACTGCCAGCACAACAGCAACAATTAGTGCCAGGCTTGCCAATCTTGCAAGTCCCTCGTTCATCCTCAGCGATTTTAGCAGGCTTCGCAGCAGTCCTGCAATCTGCCACATTCCGTAGCTCGCAAAAAGCGCCACAGCTATTGCAAGAAACGACCATGCCCTATGGTTATTTATGCTGATAGGCAAGTTTGCGCTATTGACATTGATAAAATTTATCGCGACCCAAGCTATTGAAACAAGAATCCAATCTGTCCTAACTACTCTTTTGTAGTCCAGCATTGCAAGCAGCAGTGCCACAACTGCCAACCAGAACACAACTGGTCCCAAGCCCACAGGATTGTCAATTTTGTTCGCCGCAGGCGCTGTGTAGAAATCCTTGAGGGTGTAGACATCCCTGGCCAGGCTGGATTTGACAATTGATGTGTCTGTATCACCATGGTTTGGGTCAGTCCCTTTCCATGTGTATTTGGTTATCATCGTGCCCCAGAAGGTAAAGGAAAGCAAAAGGCCGCCGACCCCTGCGATGAATATCCATTTCATGAATTTTCTATTGACAAACACTTTGCCAAGCCAGTATAATGGGAAGAATATTGCCCCAAACATCCCTGCGGAGCTGCTCTGTGTCATGAGTATTGAGGCGATGATGGGTATTGCCGCAATTGCCCACCACCGGTCGTGTTTGGTCCTCTCAAGGCAGTAGAATGCTGGCAGGAATAGTGTTATTGCAAGCGCCTGCGAATAAATGAAGTGGCTTACAAAGCAGGGAACAGCAGCAAGCACAAGTGTCGAGAACAGAGCCTTATTGTTATCACCCATGAATTCCTTTGCAAAGAAATAGAAGAATAGAAGCGCCAGCGATATTATCAGTGAGTTGAAGAATTTGAGTGTCCAGCTGACTGAGGAATTTGTCTGCAGGAGGAGCCCCATTATTATGCTGTACCCTTGGGGATATGGCTCGTTGTAGTTGGAAATCAGCCTCGGTCTTTTGAGGTTGGATTCAAAGTATCTGTCAAAAAGTGCTGCCGGAGGAGCTGTTGTCTTGTATATTGAGATATGCTTTGCTGTTACTGCATAATCCCAGGGGTCTCCATCTTCAAGCCAGGGGTATATAAACGAGCCTTTCAGAAATACCATGAATGACAATATAGTTATCGCAAGCGCAGCAATTGTATATAGGTCAGATTTCCTTATGCCCTGCGCAAATCTGATTTTGCTTCGACCTTGATATAGCAATATCGCCGGACCAAACAGGCTAAGTCCTGCATAAATGCGCCAATCTATTGGCACCCCGAGGATGTTAAGGAGATAAGCAAGTATTGGTAATATCCCAAGCCCAACTCCCACTCGCATGAGGTTTCTCTCAAGGAAGTTCTCCGAATTCTTGAGAAAGTATGTGGCCATGAAGCCCACGCCCCAGGAGTAGGTAAAAAATAGGATTATTGTTAATGTGTTCATCCGTAGACCTGACTTTTTCGCAATAGATAAAAATTTATAAAACCATCGGTTTGACTTGATTCAATGGATATCTTAAACCCGATAAGGAAGATGTATTTCCTATTAAAAAAGTCACGCGCCAGCATACCTCTGGGAAGTCTGTCTTTTTGCATAATATCCCGCTTGCTGAGGCCAAGTCTGACGGATGTGATGAAACGGGAGATTAAGCAGGGAATGGTTGTTGTCGATGTTGGAGCAAATATCGGCTACTATAGCATCCTGGCATCAAAGCTGGTTGGCGCCAAGGGAAGAGTGTATGCATTTGAACCAGATGAGCATAACTTTGAGAAGATGCAAAAGAATCTTAAGGCTAACTGTTGCAGAAACGTTTCTGCATTTCTTTTTGCAGTGGCAGACAAGACAAAGAGAGTAAGGCTCTACGTCTCGCATGAGGATCCAAGTGATCACAGGACCTATTACACCAAAGGTAGGAAGACTCGCTCGATAAAAGCAGTCAGTCTGGATGGTTTCATTAGGGAAAATGTTGGTTTTGTCAAAATTGATGTGGAAGGTTACGAGCCTATGGTGTTCAAAGGTATGCAGCGCTTGCTGAAGAATCCTGACATTAAGATAATAACAGAGTTTCAGCCGCATTCTTTGAGGGATGCAGGCTACACACCTGACAACTATCTGAAATCTTATATGAATCTCGGTTTCAAGCTCTTCTTGGTGAAGGAGCGTGAAAGCCAAGCACAGCCAATCTCAATATCATATGCTTACCGATGGATGCCCCTCAATAATAGGGTGAACTGCAACATATTATGCAAGCGCTAGCGCTTTTGCGCCACGATTATCCAGTATGTATGCAATCTTGGTCAAGGAATTTTTCCCAGTAACTAATGAATATGTGCTGACCCGCAACTTTTGGAAAACATTTTTATATGCCTTGATATTGTCTTTTTTTGATGAAAGTAGTTGTCACAATTCCTGCTTATAACGAAGAGCGGACAATCGGCTCTGTTATAAATGGTATAAGGGACTTAAAGAAGGATTACACAGTCTTTGTTCTTGACGACGGAAGCAAGGATGGCACTGCCGATGTCGCAAAAAAATCCGGTGCTGTTGTCTGCAGCCACCCAAAGAACTATGGTCTTGCAGAGGCTTTCAGGACAGAGATACAGCAATGCCTAAAGCTCGGTGCTGACGTAATCGTCCACATCGACGCGGACGGCCAGTACCGGGCTTCCGAGATCCCAAAGCTTGTTTCCCAAATCGAAAAAGGTTATGATCTTGTTCTTGGTTCGAGGTTTCTCGGGACTATCGAGTCCATGCCCTTGATAAAGAGGCTTGGCAACAGGGCTTTCTCAAAGGTGATAAGTAACATTGTTGGTATGCGGATTACTGATGGTCAGACAGGTTTTCGCGCCTTCACTAAGGAGGTAGCTGAAAAGGTCTATCTAATCTCAAATCATACCTACACCCAGGAGCAGATTATCCGTGCTATCAAGCTTAAGTTCAGGGTGAAGGAAGTTCCTGCCTATTTTGCCAAAAGGAAAGACAAGAGCAGGCTTATCAGCAACCCGTTTGAGTATGCTGTTAAGGCGTGGATAAACATCTTCAGGATATATCGCGACTATGAGCCTCTGAAGTTTTTTGGCATTTTCGGCACAATTTTCCTCGCACTCGGTATTGCGGGAGGCATAAGACTCCTTTGGTTCTACTTCACCACCGGCCTTGTGGGCCACATCCCCACTATGATGTTGACTGCAATTCTTATCATAGTTGGTGTCTTCATCTGGCTTTTTGCCTTCCTTGCCGATATGTTGAAGAAATAGTTAGCCAAACACTCTTTTCAGCACCCTGCGAGGGCTTTTAAGCACGTACCCAATAGACCATATTGGCGTGCTTGCAGCAAGGTATGATAGGAACATTATCTTGTACATCCGAACCCTGAACTTGCTCAGTTTGTTTCCCACTGTTCCGCTTATGTTGAACAGGTTCTCCCAGTCTATTTTGTTGCTTGCCTTTCCTTCTTTTACTGCTGTCTTATGCAGCTTTGTCGTAGGGTATGGGTATGGGACGTCTGCTGAGAATCTGACTTTGCTCAAGTCAATTCTTCTGAGAAATTTTACGCTTTCAAGGATTGTCCCAAAAGTCTCTCCAGGGCTTCCGACTATGAAGAAAAGCCAGGGTTTTATTCCTGATTCTATTGTCCAGTTGATTGCTTTTATCATTCTGTCCGGGTCCTGGGGCTTGTTGAGGTTTTTCAGTATTTTTTTTGAGCCGCTTTCCACTCCGTATTCAATCCCTATGCATCCGGCTTTCTTCATTAGCATTAAGAGCTCCTTATCAACAAACATGAGTCCTGTCTCGCACGACCATCTTAGTTTGAGGTTTCTTTTTATCAGCTCTCTCATCAGCAGCTTTGATTCCTTCATGTTTGCTGTTGTGTTTTCATCTATGAAGAATGCATAGTCCGTCTTGAACTCTTTTTCCAGCTTTTCAAGTTCGTCTGCAATCTTCTTGTTGGATTTCCTCCTGTAGATGTTGCGAAACTTTGCCTTGAAGCAGTAAGTGCAGCTGTAAGGGCATCCTCTTGATGTCTCATACAGCACAGGCCTTGCAGGTTTGCCTTCAAGCGGGTAGTTGAATGCAGCGTACTCGTGCATGTTCCGCTCATAATCTGGAAATGGCAGTTTATCCAAGTCTTCCACAAATCCAAGTTCACTTGAGATTTTTTTCCCTGTTTCAAGTTGTTTCAAGACCTTTGCTGTTATGAATTCAGGTTCTCCCCGCACCACACCCTCCACAAACGCGCTCTTCACCAAGCTATCATCGACAGTCGCGTGCGGTCCAATCAGGACAATCTTGCTGGTTGGGTATTTTTTCTTTATTACCTTTGCTGTTTTGAGTTGCACTTGTGTTGTGAGGGGGGCGCATCTCCAGAAGACGTATGCTGGCGATGTGGTGATTATGTGATAGTCGGCTGCGGTTACTTCATGGTCTGGTTCAAGATTAAGGTCAGTTATTTTTGTCTTGTAGCCTTCTTGCTTCAGTATCGCAGATAGATACAAGAGCTCCAGCGGCTGGAATGGGCTGACATTTAGCCTTGCCTTTCCAGAGTAGCTTCTCCAGTCGCAGTTTACAAGGTTAACTTTTTTCATTTAGCCCAAAGAACAATATTTTTTCCTTGTTTTTTCCCCATGCAAAAATCTTCTTTTTTTCTGCAATGCTCTTGACAAATTGTGCCTCTCGCTTGTTGCTGTAGAAATCAGTGACCACTTTTGCTATTGCCCTTGCATTCTTTGGTGGTATCACATAGCCAGTTTTTTTATTGTCTATGAAATCATCTATTGCGCCAACATTTGTGCTCACTATTGGTTTGAGCGCTCCGATTGCTATCTGCACTATGCCGCTTTGGGAAGCATCAAGGTATGGTAGCATAACCATGTCTGTAGCGGAAAAGTATATTCCCACTTTTTCGTCTGGGATGTAGTCGTCAAAAATCTTCACATTCCTTGTTATTCCAAGTGATTCTATTTTGTCTATGTAGTCCTGCTTGTCCTGCCAGAATTCTCCTGCAACAACAAGGTCCACATCGTGTTTTTTGAGTATCTCTGGCATTGCGTCAAGCAGGAATTTCAGCCCTTTGTATTCGCGCACGAACCCAAAGAACAGTATTGTCTTTTTCTTGAGCCCAAGCCTTTTCTTCGCCTTTTCCTTGCTTACAGATCCAAGGTTGAAGATTGAGTCAAAAGTTGGCTCAATCAGCACTCTTGCTTTTGCCTGCGGGTGCCATTTATGGAGTTTAATTAAGTCTCCGTCTGCCAGGCATATGAAGTAGTGAGCTCTCTTGAACACCAGCATTGTCAGGAACTTGTCCATGTACTTGCCAAACTTGTTTTCGTGCTGTGTGACATTTGCGCAAATTATGCATATCCTTGCCCCAGTAAACAGCTTGACAAGCAATAGGAGAACAAAGCTGAATGGTGCAAAGAATGGTGTCCACCACTGGAGTATTATTACTTGCGGCGAGAAATCCCGAATCTTCTTGAAAGTCTCTAGCCAAGTGATGGGATTTATTGAGTCTATGCAGAACTCTGGCTTGAAATTCTGTTTTCGTTTTGTTTCATATGTCTGGCTTTTTCCTGGAAAAAGGAATTCCGGGTAAAGCCTCTTGAATGACAGTGCAAGGATATCATGGCTTTTTGCCATATTTTCGCATAACAGTGTATTGCTATGAGCTATTCCTCCGCGGATAGGATAAACTGGCCCAACAACTGCGACCTTCATTCGCATAGCTCCTTTAGGGTTTCCACAATGTATTCTTGTTGTTCTTGAGAAAGTCCAGGCCATATGGGTATGTCGATGAGCTGGCTCCATGATTTGTAGCTTATTGGCAAACTGTCATTCGTGTAGCAGTAAATTTTTTGGTATATCGGTTGTGTGTGTATTGGTGGAAAGGAGAGCCTTGTGTCAATTCCTTTTTCTTTGAGTTGTTGCACAATTTTTTCTCTGTCTCCCTTGACCTTGATAGCATACATGTACCAGGCGTGCTGGGTTACATATTCAGGAACATGGGGTGGCAATATGTTGGTTGTTGCAGAAAATGCTTGGTTGTAGTATTCAGCTTGCCTTTGTTTTTCTGCGAGTGTCTTTGAAAGCTTTTTTAGCTGCTCTATTCCCATTGCTGCCTGCAATTCTGTCATGCGGTAATTGAACCCGATCTCTATGTGATGGTACCTGTAGTCCTGTCCCTGGCTTCGAAGCACCCTCAGTTGTGTAGCAAGCTTGTCGTCATTTGTTGTTATCATGCCTCCTTCGCCTGTTGTCACGTTCTTGTTTGGAAAAAAGCTGAATATGTGTATTCCTGCAATAGATCCTACTTTCTTGCCTTTGTAATTTGCGCCCAGGCTTTCAGCGCTGTCCCATATGATCGGGATGTTATGCTTCGCGCCAATTTCAATGATTGGGTCGTAGTCGCATGGCATTCCGTTCATGTCTACAGGTATTATTGCCTTTGTTTTTTTTGTGATTGCCGACTCAATTATCTCAGCTGTGGTATTGTAAGTCTTTGGGTCGCATTCAACAAGCACAGGTTTTGCGTTTTGGTATAGGACTGCATTTGCTGTTGAGATGAATGTCAGGCTTGGCAGTATGACTTCATCTCCAGATTTGATCCCAAGTGCAGCAAGACAGGTATGTAGCGCGCTTGTTCCGTTGTTTACTGCTATGGAATTCCTCGCTCCAGTTACTCTTGAGAAAGCCCCCTCAAACTCATCTACTTTCCTGCCTTGCGAAAGCCATCCTGATTTGACAACATCATACGCTGCCTTGGCCTCTTCCTCTCCAACAGTCACGTTTGCCACAGGTATTTCCATGAGTTTCTGGGTTGCTCTCACAATATAAAAATCTATCTTGGAATTAGTGAAAACCACAAGTAAGTTATGAGCAATGGCTTTCACTAATCAGGAGAAGGCATACAATTTCAATAACTTTCTTATGCCTTCGACTAAATGCACGATGTATTAACGCAAGATTAATATACTATTTCCTACTTAGTAGGAAAAAGTAAGAAATTGGAGAGTGATTCATAAATGGACAACATGAAAGACAAGAAGATTATCGCAGTTGTGGGACTTGGTTATATTGGTATACCATTTTGTGTTTCCTTGGCAAATGTCGGATTCAGGGTTATTGGAGTGGATATTGATGAGAAGAAAGTGAAAAAGCTTCATCAGAGCTACACTTCAGAGATTTATGAGCCAGGCGTTAATGAGGGCTTGCAGCGCTGCAGGGATTCTATCGAGTTCACAACAAGCTATAAATATGCGCTGGAGAGGTGCAACGCAATCTTCTTGACTGTTGGCACCCCACTCAAGGCAGAAGATGAGCCTGACTACAGTTATCTGGATTCTGCGCTTGACTCTATAGGACAGCACCTTCAGAAGGGCCAGGTTGTGGTCTTGAAGTCAACTGTGGCTCTTGGCACAACAGAAGAGCATGTGGTGCAAAAGTTGGAAAAGCAGAGCAAGTTGAAGGCCGGAACTGACTTCTTTCTTGCTTTTTGCCCTGAAAGGACAATAGAGGGGCTTGCTTTGCATGAACTGTACAACCTGCCGAAGATTGTCGGTGGGATCAATCAGGAAAGTAGCCAAAAGGTTGCTGAGATTGTTGAGAGGCTCGGAAGCAAGGTGATTATTGTTTCGCGGCCGATGGTTGCTGAGATGTGCAAGCTGCTTGATAATCTTTTCAGGTCAGTGAATATCGCTTTTGCAAACGAGGTCGGCATGGTTTGCGAAAAGCTTGGACTGAACTCTCACGAGGTTATCTCAGCGGTGAACAACGCATATTCAAGGACAAGGATTTTTTCTCCAGGTCTTGGCGCTGACGGGCCTTGCCTTTCAAAGGACCCTATGATTTTCAGGTACTCTGCGCATAAGTATGGCATTGTGCCTGCAGTGACAGAAGGAGCGATCTCCACAAACTTGGAGTCAACTCTTAGGATAGCTTCCCTTGTGTCAGGGTTCATCGAGGAGAAAAACATCCTAAAGCCAAAGATTGGTATAGTGGGTCTTGCGTTTAAGGGTTTTCCAGAGACTGATGATATGCGTGGCTCTCCTGCAATAAAGATAAAGGATGCCTTGGTTGCAACGCATCCTGATGCAGTTATTTCCTACTATGACCCTATTGTTTCTTCAGTGGATGGTGAGAAGGTGGAAGCCTCCATTGCCGATTGCATCAAGAACTGCAATGTTATTATGTTTTTGACAAACCACAGGCGCATAATGAATCTTGATGCAAAAGCAGTTCTTGCAGAGGCAAGAAAGCCTTGCCTTGTCATTGATGCATGGCAGAACCTGAAAAATATTGAGTCTGTTGATACTCCGGACATAATGGTTTTCCGTATAGGTGTTGGAGATATGAAAAAATGAAAAAAATACTGATTACTGGCGGTGCAGGCTTTATTGGATATCATCTTACTAAGCTTCTTCAGGAAGATAAGGATAATGATATTACTCTTGTGGACAACCTGCAGCGTGGCAGGATGGATGATGACTTCAAGGCTTTGCTTGACCATACGAACACTTTTTTCGTTGAGGCTGACTTGACAGACCAAAATTTCTATTCCTCTCTTGACACAGATTTTGACGAGGTATATCATCTTGCGGCGATTAACGGCACGAAATTGTTCTATGAGATTCCGCAGGAGGTGCTGCGAATCAACACATTGACGCTTGTCTACATTCTTGAATGGATAAGGAGCCTGAAACATAAGCCAAAGCTCTGCTTCACTTCGTCAAACGAGGCCTATGCTGGCGCACTTGACTCTTTTGGAAAGCTTGTCATCCCTACTCCGGAAAAAGTTCCTTTAGTTATCAGCGACACCTACAACGCAAGGTGGAGCTATGCGGCAACAAAGCTTGTTGGCGAGCTCTTTGTGATACACTACGCAAAAGCATATGATTTTCCTGCTCTTATTGTCAGGCCTCACAATTTTTATGGCCCAAGGGCTGGCTACGAGCATGTTATTCCAGAATTCTGCCTGCGCGTACATAAGAAGGTCGACCCTTTCCAAATTTATGGTGCATATGACACCAGGACTTTCTGCTATATTGCAGATGCCATGAAGGCTTTTGTGATGCTTATGGATTCTGATAAGACAAATGGTCAGCCTGTAGAGACAGTGCATATTGGAAGTAATGATGAGATTCAGATTATTGGCCTTGCAAAAACACTATTTGAAATTATAGGCTGGTCCCCACAAAAATTGGACATTCATGAGTCTCCTCCAGGAAGCGTGAAAAGGAGGCTTGCTGACATATCAAAAATCAAAGATCTTGTTGGTTGGGTACCAGAAACCAGCTTGAATGATGGGCTAAAAAAGACTTATGAGTGGTATGTATCCCACCCAAAATGATTCCATATTTTGCAGTGTATTTGGCCGAAGAGCAAGATATTCATTATAGGATTTCTCTTGCTCGCCAGCTGAAAAAAATTGGTTTGAAGAGTCTCGGCGCCCAATTCCTCTTTATCGACTTGTCTGAAATGCAAAGTTTTGATGTTTTGTGCGAGAGGGCTCTGCAGTTCAAAAGAGAGTTCGAGCAAATATTTGATGATGTGTATTACTCTGTTCACGCTCCTTTCAAACCTTACTCTGATGCAAGCATTATGTCAAACACTATGGTTTCGTCCGTCAAATTGATTTCTGATAATTTTCCTGTTAAGCTGCAGTGCCTTAATATTCACCTGAGTCATCCTTCATCAGCAGACTGGAAAGTACTCCAGATTGATTATAGGAAAAAGCTGCAGCATGTTAAATACGTGACAGATGTCCTTAATCATATGCAGGCAAAAACAATAATTTCAGTAGAAAACCCTTGCGGTATCACGCCAGAGCCTGACCATGTGACTTACTTGGGCAATCTTCCAGGTGATTTTGAAAAAATACTTGGCTGTGTAAGAAATATAGGTTTTACTCTGGATATCTGTCATAGCGGTCTTGTGTCTGCTGCCTGCAAGAGCATTGTGGATGCAGGGTCATGTAAGGAATTCCCTGGATTTTTCGATGAGGAGATTTCAGAGATTAGGAACATGGCTGATGTAAAGGACTTGGCTTTCTTGAGTGTCGCTGACAAATTAACTTATATCCATCTAAGCGACTTCAAAGGCCTAAAACATGGTGTATTGCCTGGAAAGGGAGATCGCACCAAGGAATACATCATGGATGTCCTCGCAAGGATTCTTGCCAGGGCAAGGCCAGATGTTGGTGTCCTTGTTGAAGTTGAGGAAGAGGATTACTCCAAGTCATCAAATACTTTCGAAGCCTTGAAAATGCTTATAGAGTGGGGTCTCTGATGCAAAAGAAGATTTCAATTTCAATCAATGAGGACCTCATCAGCAAAGTGGACTGCCTTGTTGACGGCATTGTAATAAGGAATAGGAGTCAGGCTTTTGAGAAAGTTGTGAGAGAGCATTTCGTGAAATCGCCTGTAAGGCAAGCGCTCATACTCATGGCCAAGATATCAAGACTGAACGATTCCTTTCTGCGAAGGCACCTGAACAACCTCTCTGGACTTGGTATTCATGAGGTGTTTATCGCAGGAGGCAAAAATAACAAGGAAGTATTTGGCATGCTCGGCTCTGAGTTTAAGGAAATGAAGCTGAATTATTTCAAGGAGGAAAAACTTCTTGGTACTGCTGGGGTGATGCGTGCTTTGGAGAAAGATATTGGCTCTGCCTTCCTTGTTGTTTCCGGTGATGTCAGATTTGAGTTTGATATCAAAAAGATGATCGATTTTCATAACGAGAAGAAATCCATTGCTACAATGTGCCTCACCAGTGTGGAGCTGGAAAAATCCACCGATAACATAGCTGCAGAAGGTGACAAGGTTGTATTTTTTGAGTATAAGCCAAAAAACAGGAGCAACCTGATAAATGCAGCAATCTATGTTTTCGAACCAGCAATATTTGGCCACTTGCCAAGAGTCGGCTCTCTTGAGGCTGATGTTTTCCCGGTTCTGGCGAAGAAGGGCCTTCTTTACGGGTATATCTCTAACTCTAGTTCCTGGCAGCAGATAGCCTAGAAATGTTTATAAAAGTGTTGCGTTTCGTCAAAGCGGATGAGGGTATTCTTTGTTGTTCCTGAATCAAAGGGCGACGTGCTTGTTAGGCCTAGCAGCCCTCATAACGGCACCGCCTATCTTTCTGCTGTCCTAAGGGAGCACAAACATGCAGTAACAGTTCTTGACATGAGGCTTGGATATTCATATGATGACCTCTTGGAGAGGTTGCAGAAATTCAGGCCTAATCTTGTTGCTGTGACCATGACAAGCAGGGATTTCTTAAAGACATATAATCTTGTTGACAGGCTGAAAAATGACAGTTTCAAAGTTGTGCTTGGAGGCCCTCACCCTTCGACAATCGGAAAGCAGGTTCTTAAGGATACCAAAGCAGACTATGCTGTAATGGGTGAGGGTGAGATGACTTTGTTGGATCTGGCTGATGACAAACCTATCAAATCCATAAGAGGACTTGTTTGGAGGGGCAATAAAGGGATTGTGCAAAATAAGCCAAGGGAATATATCCAGGATTTGGACTCGCTACCTTTTCCTGCTTTTGACCTGTTCGAGCTTGACAGGTATATGGACAAGAAGATTTCTATTGTAAGTTCAAGAGGCTGCCCTTACAACTGCACTTACTGCAGCATGAGGTTTACCATGGGTTTCAGGTTTCGGCCGCGCTCAGCAAAAAATGTTGTTGACGAACTTGAGTTCTGGTACAAAAGGGGTTACAGGTATTTCGCATTTGTTGATGACTGCTTCACTTTTGATACTAAAAGGGCTGAGCAGGTATGTGATGAGATTCTGAAGAGAAGATTGAAGGTGAGATGGGACCTGAAAAATGGTATCCGTGTTGACAAGGTCAACGAACTGCTGCTTGGGAAGATGAAGCAGGCTGGCTGCTTCTTTGTTGCTTTTGGTGTTGAGTCTGCAGACCAGGAAGTCTTGAACAAGATGAAGAAGGGCATTACTGTTGAGATGGCTGCAAGAGCTGTAAGGCTCGCAAAAAAAGTTGGAATAGAGGATGTCAGCGGATTTTTCATAATAGGCATGCCAGGAGATGATTGGAACAAGTTCAAAAATACCCTTGATTTTGCCTTGAGCTTGCCTTTTGATGAGATAAGGTTCTACAACGCTGTGCCGTATCCAGGCACAGAACTTTTTGGGTGGATAAAGAGCAATGGAAAATTGCTGCTTCCCCCAGAGAATTATCTGAACAAAGCAAGCAGGTGGGACTCAACTCCTGTCTTTGAGACAGATAATTTTAGTGCCAAGGAAAGGCAGAGAGCTTTTGTCATGGCTGAAAAGTATGTAATGAAATACCTGATGCAGGTTGAACTTGGAAAGTTGGTGGGAAATATTGCGTGGCTCATTTGGATGCCCCGTTTTAGCAGGTTGGCTGTAATGGCTGTCGGCAAAAGAGTCTGGACAATTATTCGTGAGATAAGGACTAGGGTTGCAGTATGAGAATCTTGGTATCCATGTTCTTTGTCAGGTCTCTTGACTTGGAGGGAGGAGAGAGGACCTTAGACTCATTGGCAAAATCTTACGTTGCGCTGGGTCATGATGTTACTGTTCTGGCTCCTTTGAAAAAGAAAGGAACTGAATATTCGATAGTTGATTACCATGACCAAAAGGTTGGGCTGTTGCAGAACATGGTGCGCTATTTGAAAGTCCTAAAAGAGCATGCAAGATCTTGTGATATTCTGCATCTTTTTGTAGTCAGTCCAGGAACTCATTTCTCAGGCTTTAGCATCTCAGACTTCAGGGAGAAGACATTCATTACCTTTGGCACTCCTCTGCTTAGGTTCCCCCTGCTTCGCCTGAACAGGCAGAATCTAGCTCACTATCTGGCAAAGAACAGGATTCTGGCCAGGTTCTGGCCAGCGAACTGTCAGAGGGCTGTTGTCAGCACAGAATTCCAAAAGCGCCAATTGGAATCAGTTGGGTTTCCAAAGGATAAGATTGATGTCTTTTCCAGTTGGGGAATTTCTAAGGCAGACTTCAGGCCTTACAGCAAGCTTAGGGCAAAGTCTGAATTCGATTTTGGCCAGGGATTCGTCATATCCTATATAGGCCATTTCCACCATATCAAGGGAGTCTCCTATCTTGTCAAGGCTTTTGAGAAGGCAGGCGGTAATAACATACTTGCGTTGGCTTGGAGCGGCAAAGGAAGTGACACCAAGCAGGTATTGCGTCTTATCAAGCACTCTCCTGCAAGGGATAGTATCAGGCTCTTGGGCAAGGTTGATGTCAGAAGATTCTTGGCAGCGTCTGACATTGTTGTGCTGCCATATAATTATATGTCTCTTCCGCATTTCCCTCTTGTAATGATTGAGGCTTTTGCGATGGGAGTGCCTGTGATAACGACTGATGTCGGCGGACTTTCTGAGATGGTTCAAAACCAAAAGACTGGCCTGATTGTCAAACCAGGAAGTGTTGAAGATCTTGCCTCAGCTATAAGACTCCTTGCAGGTGATAAGGTTTTGCGCAGCCGCATTAGCGTAAACTCTCGCAGGCAATTCCTGTCAAAGTATGAAATTGGCGTTGTTGCACGCAGGTATTTGAGGTTTTTTTCAAAATCATGAAGAGCCTTGTGGAGAGGAAAAAGCAGGACTGGGCGTCAAGGACTGACTGCGAAGTGTATGAGGATGAGATGGGCTCGTATGCAAAGGCTGCTGACCAGTCAGTAGTAGAAGCATTCACTAAGCGTCTTTGGGGCAGGGCTCTGGATTTGCCTTGTGGCGCAGGCCGTTTCACCAATTTCCTTTTGGATAACGAATTCCAGGTCATTGGAGCTGACTACAATCTTCTTATGCTAAAAAATACTAAGAAAAGAACAGGTGCTCCTGTAGTCAATTGCGATGCATTCAGCAATCCTTTCAAGCAGCATAGTTTTGACCTTTTGCTTGCTATGAGGCTTGTTTTCCACTATCCTAGCCAGGAAAAGCTACTTAGGAGCTTGATTTCTGCTCTTCGGCCTGGCGGTGTTCTGATTTTTGACACATTGAACAAATATTCGTTTAGGTACTGGATGCATTTCCCTGTTGCTCTTTACAGGAGAAATCCTGGCATGGCGCTGCACTTCAGGACTAGGCAAGAAACCAGGGTGATGGTTCGCAGGCTCGGCCTTCGATTGATGGATCACCAGTCTCGTTTTCTTCTTCCTGGAAGAGTTTACCAGTACTTGCCTGCTTTTGCAGTGAAATTGCTTGAATTCTTGGAGAGGATTTTACCTTCTTTTCTTAGGGGGGTTTCGTACTGGAAGGCAGTCAAGACTTGAATATCAACTTCCTGAATATTGCAGCATCCTGTTTTACCAAAACTCTCAATAGGAAGAGCATGGCCACATACAAAAGGCAGCTAACAGAATAATTGAAGAGTAGCATCAAACCTTTAGAAGGTATAAAAATACTTACCAGCATTGCCGACATTCCCGCAATTAGCATTAAGCTGAGTTTCTTCATTTGGACTGTTGTTCCGAACATGTTGCGCAGGTATGCTACGCTTATTCCTACTCCAACTGTCATCGCAATGGTGGTTGCAGTTGCAGCGCCAACCAGCCCGTATCTAGGCACCAGGATGTAGTTGAGCACAAAATCCAAACAAAGGCAGATTGTGCCTATACCAAACGCGTGCCTTGGTTTGCCGCTTGCAAGAATTATCGTTGCTGCCAGGAGAAAGAATGAGAAGAGGCTGCTTCCGAAAATTAATATTTTTAGGGCGATGCTTGCTGGCTCATATTGGGCTCCATAAGTAAGGTTTACCAGTGATTTGGCTGTGACTGTCACAATCAGCATCACAAATATGAGGGCCATCATGCTAAACCTTATGGTCTTGTCTATGAAATTTCTTACAGACCGCATATTCCCGCGATATGTCATCTCAGATATTAGCGGGAACATTGTTGTGGACAGCGCAGTTATCAAGTAATAAGGAATCCTTGATAGGGTAAGTGCTGCTGTGTAGTATCCAGACAGAAGGTTCCCTGCGTTGCCTGGATTGAATGCCTTGATAAAAAAAAGATCCAGGTGCATCAGCAGGAGAGTTATTATGCTGAAGAAAAAAACTGGCACTCCAAAGTTGATGATTGATCTCGTAGTTACAACACTATGTCCTATGTGCAATTTTTGAGAGATCATGCAGACTGCCACACTGACAATTGTGGAAAGAATGAATCCTGTCAAGGCGCCTGCTATAGAATAGCCAAGCATCACGAAACCTATGATCAGCACTGCCTTTAGGCTGGAATAGAACATGTTTAGGAGCGCCTGCTGCTTGAACTTTTTTAGTCCGTTGAGAAGACCTACAAAAACGCTGAATAGTGACTGAAATACTATGAGTAGTGATGTATATTTGATGTATGGAATAAGTGTTATGTCATTGAATATCGCAGCAAGTAGTGGTGCAAGAAAGAAGTATATGGCAGTAAAAAATAAAGAGGCAAAAAGCTGAAGTTTCATGATTTGGCGGGCTATTTGGGCTCCAAGTCTTGGTTTTTCAGAAACAAATTTTGATGTTGTCTGTTCTATGCTTGTCATTAGCACTATAGTCACTATAAATACAAGCGAGGTCACTATTCCGTATATCCCGTATATTTCTGGTCCAAGCTTTCTCCCAAGGACTATTGCTGTCGCGTATCCTGTAAGAACCAAAAGTGCCCTTGCTACAAAGTTGTATATTGTTCCCTTGCCAAGAGACTGCGAGTTATCCACTTTTTTCCACTCAGGTTTCTTTAGCTTATAACGAATTGCATATTGGAACTTTTTTGCTGCAATTTGCGATTCTGGTAAATCTCGCTAGATGTTCCATTATGAACGAGATTTGCCATTATATAAAAATTGTGTCAAGAATTCCTGAACGCTTCAACTGTCCTTAGTAATCCCTCTTCGAGCTTTTTCTTTGGCTCCCACCCAAGTTCTGTTCTTGCCTTTGTGATATCAGGCCTTCTCACCTTTGGGTCGTCAACAGGCAGCGGCTTGAAGACTATTTCACTCGTGCTTGAAGTCACCTTTATGATTGTCTTTGCGAGATCTAACAGTGTCATCTCTTGTGGGTTTCCGATGTTTACTGGTTCTGTAACATCGCTCATGAGTAGTTTGTAAATCCCGTCAATTAGGTCGCTTACGTAGCAGAAGCTTCTTGTCTGCTTTCCGTCGCCAAACACTGTGATTTGCTCATTTCTTAATGCTTGTGAAATAAATGTGGGGATTGCCCTTCCGTCGTTTGGTCTCATCCTGGGGCCAAAGGTGTTAAAGATCCTCACAATCCTTATGTCAACATTATGTATCATGTGGTAAGCCATAAGGAGTGCCTCTGCGAAGCGCTTCGATTCGTCGTAGCAGTTACCACACCATATGGCTTTTCCGTTACGCCTGACATAGATTATGTGATTTGGCACTTCAACACAATAAACAAAATTGTTATATCGAATTTTTGAGGGTGTTGGATATTTTGGAGTCAGGAAATCTTTTTTTGTTCTGCTAACTCCTCTGTATCTTATATTGACTACATAGATATCCCTATTTTTGACTTTGGCTACATGCCCACAAAGTCCAATCTTTAGTGCGATTTCCTGGATATCATCTGCCAATTTTTTTGATTTGGTGTAATATTTTGTCTTATTTTTATTTCCATCCCCAAGCATTATGGCATCAAAGAATATTTTTAGTTGTCTGCTTGATAAGTTTTTTACTTCTACAGGCACATATTTGTCCGATGATTTACCAAATTGCAGCAAATATGTGCCAAGCTGCTTGCTGACTATCCTGAATTGATGATCATCTGAAGAAAAGAAGTTAAATGGTAATTTCCTAAGGCAATTTGCTATCTTAGCCCGATTAGCATGATTCCTTGGATCTTGCGCGATCAGAATGTTGTGAATATCACTAAGGTATCTTTTTGAGTTTATTGCCTGTTTTTTATAATACACATGAACACATCCTTCTGAGAGATAATAACCAAGAAACTCCAACCAAATATCCATTGGTATCTTATTGATATTCTTAACATAGTGATTATTCAGATGTGGAAGAAAAAAATATTTTGTTGAGTTACCACTCCAGATTGCATTTGTTCTTGCTTCGCCACCTTTCCAGTAAACTTTTCCTTCTGCACTTATCAACTCAAATTGTTTTTGGTGCTTTCGCTTAATATACATTTTATGGTTGGGTGTTACTAAGACGTCTATTTTAGAATTTTTAAATTGGTACATTTCACCATTATACCTATAATGAATTAAATCGTTAATTCTTTGATATTCAATAACAGAATTTCGTGGGTTCAAGGTAGCAACTGTCTCTTGCCTAGAAATATTCCTGAATAGTTTCCAACCAGAATCCGTTAGTATCTCCGTGTCACTTGAGTAGCAACCCCTCGGGCCTACAGGGTTTACGTTGCCCCAGTAGCTTTCAGGTTGCGGGTTGACTTCTGGGTCTCCGTAAACCTCGCTTGTGGATGCGAGCAGTATCCTCGCCTTTTTTGCTTTTGCCAGCCCTACTGCGTTGTGGGTTCCCAGGCTGTTTGCCTTGAGTGTCTGTATGGGTATCTTCTGGTAGTCTATTGGTGATGCTGGGCTTGCGAAGTGCAGTATATAATCCAGTCTTTGTTCAATTTTGATAAATTTTGTCACGTCATGTCTTACAAAGGTGAATTTTGGATTTTCGCTTAGGCTCTCAACGTTTTGTATCCGACCTGTTATCAAATTGTCCATGCATATTACTTCATGGCCTTTGTTGAGAAGAAACTCGCATAGGTGGCTTCCTAGGAATCCTGCTCCTCCTGTCACAAGTGTCCTGGGCATCAGATTCCCTCCTTGATTTTGTCTGCAAACTCCAGGAATCCTTCTTGCATGTCCTGTTTTTTCATTGCTGCGACTGCCGCTGGCATTGTGGCTGGGCTCTTGAGGTTATGTATTGGTTTTAGCTCCCTTCTCATCACAAATGCTGTCTTTACAAGGAAATTGATGTCTCCCTGCACAGGGCAGGGATATATGTGCTCCTTTCCTTCATGTTCTTTTACGTCAAACTGCATGTTCAGCCCTTTTTCTCTTAATGCAGCCATTGATTTTGAAGGATTTGGATAGTGGTTGAAATTCTTGTTCAGGTATCTTATCTCATCGTATTTTATGCTGCCAAGCCTGTTTGTCTCGAGCATTATGACCTTGTCAAGTTTTGAGTCATGCATGCATGCCCCTCCTTTTTGCGGCCTGTACTGGTTTTGGCTAACTACCTCCATCACCATCTCATAGCCATTTTTTCCAAGTTCAAGGGCACATCCAAGGCTTTCAAGGTCTATTGCTGATGTGAGATATTCAAGGTCTTCTATGTTGTACGACAGCATGTCAGTCATTTGCGATAGTGTGGTCAGATATTCATTGAAGCTTATGTATTCTCCTTGTAAGAAAAGGCTGTTCTCACTGCATTTCTGCATTGCCATCTGTCCATGGTTGTGCAGCCTGAGTGGACTGTCCTCGTCATAGAACAGCCTGCCTTCCTCAAGTTGCATTCCATGGAAGGATTTTTGCACCATGAACAGGATGTTCTTTTTTGGTATTCCAAAGAAATTCCAGCTCTCAAATTCTTCCGCTATCCTATTGCTTGTTTGCTCGTTTAGGATGACCAGCATCTTTTGCTTGGCAAGGACTTCAGAGACACCTATGTTATGCTTTTTTGCAAGTTTTGCCACGTCAAAGCTCATCTGCAGCATATGCCTTGTTCCAAGGGAAAGCTGCTCAAGCTCTTGTGGATTGCAGGTCATTTCCTGCAGAATGTTTTCTTCAGAAAATTTTTCTTTAGCCTGTTTTTCTGCCTCCTCCAATTTTATCCCTTTTGAAACAGAGTCTTCAACGTATTCGCAGGTAATCATCTGACGTAATTTCTCCACGCTGAATTCATTTAGCATGAGCTGGTATTTTGTCCCAAGTCCAAGCCTTGTTGCCTCTCCTGCTGCCGCATGCTCCCAGAAGAACCTGCCTGACAATACTGTTTTTTCTGCTTGCGTAATGCCTTTTTGCTCGATTATCAAGATGTCTTTTGGGTTGGGGTTTCGAAGTGAAGAGAAATTTTCGTACTTGTTTATTTCTGCAACCTTTTGCTTGACATCATTGATGGTAATCCTGTTTAGGTCGCTGGAATATTTCTTAAGTTTTTTCTCCACCTCTTCCAGGCTAAATGCCTTGTATCCTTCAAGATTTGAAAGATTCACCAGCACACTCCCTCATAGTTCTTTGGCCTCTTGCCATTCTGGAAGATATTTTTTCCATCAAGAACAAGCTTGCTGCCATAATTGAGGTTGCGGAATTCAGACCACTCTGTGAGTAGCAGGACTGCGTCTGCCTTGTTGACTGCGTGCTGGCCGCTTTCCATGTATTTGAGATGAGGAAACATCTGTTTCATTGCCTGCATTCCCATTGGATCGTACAGGTACAGGTCTGCCCTGTGGTAGACAAGCTCGTTTATTATTGGTATTGACGGGCTTTCCCTTATGTCATCTGTATCTTCCTTGAAAGTCAGCCCCAAGAGTGCAATCTTTTTCCCTTTTAGTGTTCCTAGCCTCTCCTCAACAAGCCCGAGGAACTTTATTGGCTGTTCCTTATTTATGTCAAGAACTGATCTCAATAGTCTTGGAAAGTATCCCAGCTCAAGGCCCTTGTGCAGCAAAGCGCTCACATCTTTTGGAAAGCAGCTCCCTCCAAAACCGATTCCTGCTCGCAAGAAATGAGGCCCGATCCTGTAGTCCAGCCCAACTCCCTTGGCAACCTTGTTTGTGTCTATTCCAAGCCTCTTGCATATGTTTCCAAGCTCGTTGATGAAGGATATCTTTGTCGCAAGCATTGCGTTGGATGCGTACTTTATCATCTCTGCTTCTCCAAAGTTTGTCTCAAGGATTTGGCATTGGAATTTTGTGTACAGTGCCCTTAAGGTGTTTATCGATTTCTGATCTGAGCTGCCGATTACTATCCTGTCAGGGTGGAAGAAATCGAATATTGCGCTGCCCTCTCTTAAGAATTCAGGGTTCATTGCCACTCCAAAATCCTTGCCAAATTTTTTTCCGCTTGACTTTTCAAGGCTGGGTATCACAGTTGCCTCGCAGGTTCCAGGCACCACTGTGCTCTTAATTATTATCAGGTGTTGCTCTTTTTTTTCCTTGAGCACTGCACCGATGTCATGGCAGATTTTTTTCAGCTCGTGAAGCTTAATCTCTCCATGTACTGTTGACGGTGTGCCGACGCATACAAATGTTATCTTGGATTTCATTACTGCGCGCCTCAGGTCTGTTGTGCCCGTCAGCTTGTTTGGCACCATCTCTTTAATCAGTTTGCTTAGCCCTTTTTCGTATATTGGCGGCTCTTTCTTGTTTATCCTGCAAATTTTTTCCTCGTCTACATCTACGCATATGACTTTATGGCCGAGTTTCGCAAGGCCAACTCCCTGTATCAATCCTACATAGCCTGCTCCAGATATGCTTATGTTCATTTTCTCACCTTTGATTTTTTTGTAACTCATTCATTTATATATCTTACCTTTATCCTACTTTATCCGATATATTTATATTTACCCTATATTTCTGGGTTGTATATTGAAAAGCAAGATAAGCATTACAATAAACGAGCAAACCCTAGCAGAGATTGACTCCCTTATAGACAATGTCTATATTAGAAACAGGAGCCAGGCTATCGAGAGTCTTGTGAGGACTTCTCTAGGTGAGAACAAAGCAGCAGTAATCTTGGCAGGCGGCTCAGAGTCAAGCCTTCTGCTTGCTGATGGCCAGTACCGTGTGACTGCAAGGATAAATTCAACAACTGTAATCGAGAGGACTTTGCGCTGCCTTAGGAGTCATGGTTTCAAGACTGTTTTTGTGATAGCCAGGCACAAGGTTCTCACCAAGGTGTTTGGCCTGATAAAGGAAGGCAATGATTTCGGTGTGAAGATAAACTACGTTGAGGAGAAGTCATCATCTGGAACAGCAGCATCTTTACGGCTTTTAAAGGGAAGGGTCAGTTCCAGCTTTCTTGTTGTTTATGGCGATATCCTGTTTGACAAAATTAATATTGATGACCTTTGGAATGACCACTTGAAGCACAATTCCATTGCCACAATAATCCTCACAACTTCAAGCAAGCCGTCTGAAAAAGGCACTGTTCGGGCTGATGGCAACAGGGTCTTGGAATTCACTCAGAAACCCAGGCATTCCGACATATATCTGGTTTTTTCTCCGATTTTTGTGAGCAGCCCGGAAATGATGGAGTATTCTGGGGCAAGCCTGGAGAAGGATGTTTTTCCAAGCCTTGCACAAAAAGGTTTGTTGAATGGTTACCTTTCAAGTGGGCGTGAGCTTCACATTCACACTCTTAGGGACTTGCAGAATGCCAAATAGCAATGCCTCAATTTTCATCAGATGGTTCCTGTACTTGTATGTCTTGTGCTTTATCTTGGTTGCCTACCTTCAGAGGAATAATGAGTTCCTGTATTACTCACTCTTGTATTTGTGCCTGCTTCTCGTCATCTATTTTGTCCAGCGCA
>JBDRIZ010000140.1:0-3334 GCA_043815525.1 Candidatus Woesearchaeota archaeon | reverse complement strand
AGTTTGCGTAGTACAGTTCAGGGAGTTCTCCCTTGTAGTTCATTGCTTCAAGTGTCTTCATCATGTAGAATGCGTGCTTGTTTGGCCTGTTCGGGTACTTGGAAGATCGATTGTTTTCAGAATGAGTTTAATTCTAGCACTTATAGTTGTGGTGTTTCTTACTCAGGAATCGCTCTATATGCACAAGCCAATGCTTCTGTGTTGACATCCAAGCACTTTTCTTGCAGTGTCAGCTGGAGAAATCAATGATAGGGCTTTTGTTCGCCATTTAGATTAATAGGATTTGGCTCTTCAGACAAAATTGTCTATTCGGTTTTGCCTGCTCCATTAGTTTGCGGCAGTCCTCTGGGAAGAGTTCTAACTGTTCACCCCCTCTATTTGCTTCCTTTGTTTTCCCATAATTTGGAAACATACTGGAATTAATAGGGTAGTTGTCATCTTCGCGTGCAAGCTGAAAACATTGATAAGATATGTAAGATAAAAACGTTACTAAACCTGCGTCAAAGGTTAAAGCGGATATGGTAATTATCTTGTCTTAAGTCTGATACTGATGCCAGTTTTGTGCAATACTCTCACAATCTTTAAATCCAACCAATCCTAAGAGTATTGCACCTGCTCCATAAAAAAGTCCCAGAATTACCACTTCACTGTCCATGTATAATTGATACACTTTGTGGTAAATAAGTCTTTGCTTGCTTTTTTCGGAATATTTTCGAGTAATTAGAATCAGTTTGTCTTATTATCAATGTTCTTTTCTGTACCGTTGCTTCCATAAAAAATTTTACGAATCCTTGCTACCAATCCTATTTCCTTGTCAGGTTTGGTGCCAATTGATGCCTCAGTAACATAGCCCTTGCTAAAAGTGTCTCCATGAATAATTCTATAAAAATGCCTATTAAATAAATTCTCATATTGGTCCTGAACTGTCTGATAAGTCATGTTTACCAACTACGTAAATACTTTTGTTTATTTAAATCTTCTTCATATTTTCCCACTTTTTCTAGCAATCTCTCTGTTTTGTTGTCATCCTTATTATACCTCCTGGCTGCTTGCAGATGCAACTTTGAGTCTGTAATCCAACCTAGATCTAGTTCCAATTGACCAAGTTGTCTGTAGAGGTGGTTTAATTCTGCATGTTTTTGGTGAAAAATCGTGACTGAAGATTCCAAAGGAAACCGTTTAAGGCTTGTGCAGTGGCAATCGATTGCCTTGTCGTAGGCATCCAACGCATTCTGCATAAGTTCTTGTTTTATTTTGATATTTCCTGACCTTTCCATCATCAAGTCGTACAGGTCCCCTTCATACATATATGGCGCAAAATCCTTTTTGTGATATTTTTTCAACATACCAATTTCGATGTGGGCCCTTTGTGTCGCTTCCCTCAGCTGATTTACTTCCACATTTTTCTTGATAACTACCAACCTTTCCTGCTGTAAAATAGAATATTTGACGATTTGGATGCGAGCCTTCTTATTCATTGGATCAACTAGGAGAGCGTGTTCTGCGGCGTTTATTGCCTGTTCAAACTGTCTGTACGTGGCGTAGTCATTTGCTACTTCTTTGTATGATCTCGTTACGCGTAACCTACGATATGTGTCTGCAACGGCGATTGTCAGTATTGCGCTTACGACTCCAACGCCAAGTGCAATGCCATAGCCGACTGGACTTGAATGCCATGGCTGTTTTTGCGTTTTGTTTTCCGATTCAGCAAGTCGATTTTCAAGAGAATAATTTTGAGTTGATAAGGGTTGAATCTTCTCCATGCGATTTGCTTTGTGAAATGATTTCTTTAGTATATCGCAATCTTTAATGGTAGATTGACTGGAAATAGCCATGGGTGCTCTGTGACCTAAGTCAAACGTGAACGCTTCGTCAGTACTGCCGCAGCTCAGTGGAGTTGTTGCTAGAGAAGACAGAAGGACTAACTTTCCAAGAAATTTGCTTTGTCTCATTGTAATGCCACTAAGTGCATCGCTTGCGCCCATCCGAGCGGGCAGTTGTCGTTGTACAGGTTTGAGTTTGCGTAGTACAGCTCTGGCAATTCTCCCTTGTAGTTCATTGCTTCAAGTGTCTTCATCATGTAGAATGCGTGCTTGTTTGGCTTGTTGAGTTTCTTGTAGATTGTCGCAAGCCACGGGAATCCAAAAGTCCATTCTGCCTCTCCTTTGGCATTGTAGTATAGGTCTCCGTGGTACCTGATCAGTCCTCTGTTCCTGACAAGCTGCTCTTCTATGTTTTTCAGTATCTGTTCTCTTTGCTCCTCATTTGCTATGTTGAATGGATATATGAGAGAGAGAAGCGCAAGGTCCACTGATTTTGTCTCTGACTCCCTTGGAAGTAGAGAGTTTAATGCTTCCCTTCCTTTTATTATCAGTTCCACCGGCACGTCGACTATGAATTTTATCTGCTCAAGTCCTGCTATGCATGCTCCTATGCTTGATGCATGCAATTCTTCTCTTTCTTCCCATATTCCATTGTCAGGGTCCTGCCAGTACTCTATGCTTGCAAGGTAGTGCACCAGTTTCTGCACTATCCTTTTGTCATCAGCATCCCTTAGTACCTTTACTCCTTTTCTTTCAAGTTCTCCAATCTTGAACAGCAGCAGCCCTACTGCGTCGTTTTGCTTGTTTCCCCAATCTTCGTATATCTCTTCGAGAGTGTCTGGGTTGTATCTTGCGTGTATGTATTGGTATGCGTGTTTCGGCTTTTCGCGTATTGCCCAGTCTATCTTGTATTCGTGCTTTCTAAGAATGTCTAAAAGCTTTTGGTAGACCTTTATTGCCTTGTGCACAGAGCTTGTCTCCAGGCCCATAGCCTCGTATACGTTGTCGCGTATCCATGCTGCGCTATAGCCTGTGCTGCAGTCCCTTCTTGATGCTCCAAACAGGCTGTTTTCGTACTGGAGTTGTTCAAGTATGCGTAGCGAGTTCTGCTTCTGAATTGCGATTATGATAATACCACCCCCAATATGTACTTACTTCATAATGATAACAAGTAATATATAAATCTTTCGATGTTTAGTTACTATATGGTGGTTACAATTGGTATATCAGAAAATCTGTGCAGCACCCCACCTATTTTTCAGGGTTCCTTGGTGCTGAAGTTGGCGCAATAACTTCAAGCCTGCGCCACATTTGGAGAACTGAAAAAGCCGATTTGGAGCATAGACTCTAGAAATTCTTTTAAGTCCTTATTGCATTTCCATTGTTATGGAGCGAAAACTCGTTTTTCCTTTGCTTCTTTTGGCACTTGCTGGAATGTTTCTGCTCGGCAAGGGTATTACTGGCTTTGTTGTCTCTCAGTCCTGCTGTTTTCCTCCTGACTGCGATGAGGA
>JBDRIZ010000139.1:0-3253 GCA_043815525.1 Candidatus Woesearchaeota archaeon | reverse complement strand
GCATTCCCACCGTAAAGGGCCGATGCTGCACCACGAATGACCTCTATCCGTTCAATGTTTTCTACCGGAAGCATTCCCCATTCTAAGCCGCCGGTATAAGCATCATTGAGAGGCTGACCGTCTAAAAGAATCAACGTGTATTGGTCGCCGTTAAAGCCCCGCAGTCTTATGGAGCTTGTAGAATCCATCAATCCCTTATTTCTTTTTGCAAAAACACCCGTGATCTCTGAAAGAGCTTCATCCACCGTTTTGATATTACGCCGCTCGATCTCCTCCCTGGAAACAATAGTGACACTGCAGGGAGCATCTTCAACCTTTTTTTCCGTTTTGGTTGCAGTCACAACTATCTCTTTAAGCTTAATAATTCCTTTCTCAGCCTCTTTCTCCTTTTCTTCAGCAAGGGCAAGACCCGGGATGCTAAAGATTAGTCCAAGTAAACAAATCAACAACACAAACCTTTTCATGATTATCTCCTTTCTCCAAGATTTTGGTTTTTCTGACTCCCTTTGACACCGAGCCTCCATTCTGATAGAAAGAAGAGTAGTAGCTCGGTTTGTCTCAGGGCAGGCCGGGTTCTCTGCCGGAAGGGGGCTTTCCTTAGCCAGGGACTCCCTTCCGGTTTTTAGTTCTTATTACATCTTTTTACACCTAAAGCTGATCGTTCCATTTCTAAAATTTGTAAGTATCCGGGCTAATCCTACCTGCGGCTCACAAACGGGGTCACTGCCTGAAGAATGTATCCATCAGGGCAGAAAAGTATAGGGGACTCACAGCCCGAGCAATTTGATCAGCTTGCTGTATCGACCGTTGCTCGAAAACCCGAGAGGCCGCTGACTCCTGTTGTCGTAATCCACGTGTACAGTCTGGTTAATCCATTCTGCCTGTCCGTTGCCAATCGCTCGCAATACATGTTCTATTTCAAGCATCTTTCTCTCCTCAAAACAAAAAAGCCACAAAGATTCTTAATTCCTTCTATTTCTTCTCCAATATCTTTCTTATTTTCTGCGACAAGGCATTTATGTTGAATGGCTTTTGAATAAACCCATTACATCCTCGTTTCAATATATCAGTCGCCTCGCCATCAATGCTGTAGCCGCTTGAAAGAAGTACCTTTATATCCGGGTTCATTTCCTTCATTCGGTTATAGACTTCGCTACCGCTCATATTAGGCATAGTCATATCTAAAAGCACTAAATCTATCTTGTCTTGACTCTTTCTGTAGAGTTTTAAAGCTTCTTTTCCATCTATAGCTGAAAAAACTTTGTAGCCTATTGCCTCCAGCAATTCCTTGCATACCTCTTGAATAACTTTTTCATCATCTACCAGGAGGACAGTTCCGGTCCCCTTAATGAGTTTATCAGAAGTTTTAGTAATTTTCCGGACCTTTCCTTTAAATGCAGGCAGATAGACCATGAAGGTGGTCCCGTGTTTCTTCCTGGATTCAACATCGATATATCCGCCATGCGCCTTTATAATACCATAAACAGAAGCAAGACCAAGACCAGTGCCTCTTCCTATTTCTTTTGTTGTAAAGAAGGGGTCAAATATCCGTTCCATAGTACTTTTGTCCATACCCATACCTGTATCTTTAATAATCAGCATGACATAGTTACCTGCCTTTGGATCATAAAGCTTACCCTTTATATCCTTATGTTTAACATTCATGGTTTCTAAAATAAGATCTCCGCCACTTGGCATGGCATCTGCGGCATTTACAAAGAGATTTAACAGAACCTGCTCGATTTGTCCCTGATCAGCCTCTATTGCAAGTAAGTCTTCGGCAAGTTTTCGATGAATCACAACTTCCTTTCTTGTCTGTCCAAAAGTATCAGAGATTTCGTTAACTATCTGGTTAAGACTAATCGGTGTTACCTCATATTTACCTTTTCTGGCATAACCAAGAAGCTGACCGGTTAGTTTAACACCGCCTTGAATCTGTTTTTCAATGCTTTTCAGCCTTTCATAATGTGGATGTAAAGAATCAATGTCTATAAGCATCAAAGATGTGTTACCCTGGATACTCATGAGGAGATTGTTAAAGACATGTGCAATCCCTCCGGCCAGGGTGGCAATGGCTTCCATTTTTTGAGCCATTTGTAATTGGGCTTCAAGTTTCTTGGTTTTTTCCTCTACCTGCTTGCTTTTGACAAGTTCCGCCTTTAACCCATTTACCATAGATTCAAGTTCTTCATAAGTTGGTTTATCGGCCATCAGAGCATCCTCCAATTTCAAAAAAAGTGTCAGGATGAACATTCAAAATGTTACACCTAAAACCTGCATAAACAATCTTGAAGAAATTTAAGTTATCAATAGTTCCAATATGTTTAATAATATCGAACAAGCTCTCAAATTGCCGAATTATTCATGGACAATTCCGGCTAATCCTGTTTGCGGCTTGCAAATGGAGTTAGCGCCTGAAGAATGTATCCGTCAGGGCAGAAAAGGATAGGGGACTTGCAATCCGGGCACTCCTTGATTGCACCCTCCCCCAACGGCCCTCCTTCAAAGATAACCGTGATTTCAGTCTTACAGTTTGGACAACACCTTGTTACATCTTCGCTCATCCTGTCCTCCTTACAGCTCATTTTAATTTCCTTTAAAAACCAGGTCGATTCACATGTAATCGTTGATCGCTTATTGATACGTTACATCTGAATTGTTACCGATCATATTCGACTGGCAGACTGTACACATTGGAAAACCGTTGTTTTCGTGAACCAGAGGCTCTGCTAAAAAATTATTGCACACAAAACACTTGCGAACATTTTCAACTGCAAATACTTCCTCGCCATCCAGATCCATAAGTCTCGCTACCCTGTCATCTAAAAGTTTCTGATAGGAGGCCGCATCATTAAGTGTGGCACATCCTCCGACAACTTTTCTTTCAAATTCGTTGAATCGATCCTCGTCGTTAAAACAGATTTCTTTTAAAGAAAGCTTCACCCCGTATCCCCCTATCCCTGATACAAACAGATAAATATGCCGGTTGTTATCAATTGCCCTGAGCCTCCGATTTCCCATGGTACAGCCCAATACGAACTGTATAGCGTCTAACGCAGGGCTATTGTTGTTTTCCGCAATAACTATGAGATCCCTTAAGGTATTTAGTTCCGGCAGAAGTTTGAGGGCCATGTGACACGCCTTGCAACCGAGGACCAATTCAGGGCAAAGATCTCCGTGAAAATCAGCCACCCCTTCCAGGCGCATATGGGTCGATGATTTCCAGAATGGCAGAACTATTGCTTCTCTCCTT
>JBDRIZ010000138.1:0-9032 GCA_043815525.1 Candidatus Woesearchaeota archaeon | reverse complement strand
AGGATGTCTGAAAAGAATTTTTCAATGACCTTCCCAGGCTTTCCCTTGACAGGTATCTTCTCAAGGACAGGGTCCATGCCCATGCACACAATGCTGTTGTTCTCCTTTGCAGAATTTCTCAATTTCATAACAAAGTCCATTTTACCACCCTTTCATATCACCACAATCAGGAGCTTCTGCTCTGCACACTGTGCGCAGCGCTTAAATCACTGGATTTGCAATTGCGGAAACAATCATTACTCAAGCCAGGTCGAAAAACCTAGTGTATGCTAGTTTTTCTTTTCTCCAAGAGCAAAGCCGTGCTTTGGGCCCCATGCCTGCGCGTCCCTGTTCCATTCCCGGACTATTGCCAGTTGTTTCTTGTCTAAAAAATTGTTCTCTGCTGCAACCCTTGCAAGGGTGCCAAAATCTGTCAGGAAAAAAGTCTTGCAACCTGCTTCCTCGAACATCCTCTTGGATTTCTCGAACTCGTATGTGAAAATAGCAACCATTGCCACGACCTCTGCTCCTGCTTCCCTGCAGGCCTGCACTGCATTGATGCTGCTTCCGCCAGTGCTTACAAGATCTTCTATCACGACAATCTTCTTGCCTTTGATATCTCCCCCTTCTACGAGTTTTTCCTTGCCGTAATCCTTCTCCTTTTTTCTTATGTAGACCATCGGCTTTTCCAGCTTCTGTGCTGTCCACGCAGCCCAGGAGATGGCAGAGCTTGCTGTGCCTGCAATAACATCAACTTCGAGCGGGCTGACTATACCATTGAAGGCCTGGCATAAAATCCTTCTTGCTTCTGGATAGAACGTAAGAATCCTGTTATCACAGTATATCGGGCTTCTTATGCCTGACACAAATGTGTATGGCTCATCTGCATTCAGTGTGACTGCCTTGTTTTCAAGCAGTATCAATGCAATTTTTTCCTTAAGAATACCCATTCTTACCACCCAAGACCAGCTCAGTTGCTCTGTGTTCATAAATTTTTCCGTTATCAAATACCACTTTGCCGTTGACTATTGTCATTACCGGCCAGCCTGTTAGGGTCGTGCAGTGGAATGGAGACCAGAGGCATTTTGTGAAAAGCTCTTGGTTTTGCACCTGTTTTTCGAGCGCCATGTCGATGATGACAAGATCTGCGTCAAATCCCTTTCTGATGAATCCTTTGTTTTGGATGCAGAAAATTCTTGCAGGATTCTCGCAGCACATCTCCACCAGTCTTTTCAGGCTCAGCCTTCCTTTGTTGACAGCGTTTAGCATCAGCGGCAGCGAGGTTTCCACTCCTGGCACTCCGTAGGTGATACCCTTCTGTTTTTTTTCCTGGATTGTGTGGGGCGCATGGTCTGACCCTATTGTGTCAATTATCCCTGTTTCAATTGCCTTCCACAGTGCGTCCTGGTCCTCTTTTTTCCTGAGCTGCGGCTTCATCTTTGTGAAATTATCTTTGTCATCAGCATCGCTTAGGAACAGGTGGTGTGGTGTCACTTCTGCGAATACTTTGTTTTTTGGAATGTCTTCCAGGAAGCTGATTTCTGAGGCTGTGCTCAGGTGGCAAAGATAAAGCTTGTTCTTTGTGTCAATGACAAGGCCTATTGCCTCTGATACTTTTTCCAGTTCTGCATGGACGCTTACCAACTTGGAGTTCTGAAAAATTTGTTTTTTGGCAGCCTCGTCATCTACCATCAGGTTTCCTGTTGAGAGGTTCATGAAAAGCTTTACAGAGGCGATGTTCCTTGCAGCCCTTATCTCGTTAAGATTTCCTTTCGCTGCTCCGAAGTGGAATGCATAGTTTACAACGCTTTTTTTTGCGAGTTCACGCTTCTCTCCAAGCAGCTGCACTGTTGTTGTTGCAGGCACTGTGTTTGGCATGTCAATTATTGTTGTCACCCCGCCTGCTGCAGCTGCTCTTGACCCTGACAGGAAATCCTCTTTGTAGGTCATGCCTGGCTCGCGGAAATGGACGTGCGGGTCGATGATGCCTGGCAGGACAATTTTGCCGGTTGCGTCGATGTAATCATCGCAGCTGACCTTTTGTTGGGTTATGCCCTCTATTTTCGAGCCAGAAATCACAAGGTTTGCATGGACAAGTCTTCCCTCAATGAAGAGCTGTCCGTTTTCGATGAGTATGCTCATCGATGATGCCCATATTGTGTAATTTGATTCATTTCAGAGGCATTAAGTTTTATCTCGCACTTGGGGTTGTATTTGTCATACCCTGTTCGAGTTTTTGGATGTGTGGAGGGATTTGCGAGAGATGGCCCCTTAAGAACGGATCTTGCCTCTTTGTACTTTGCCAACTCTCTTGTTAGATGCTTGTTAATGCTCATTTCCAATCACCCCTACTTTGCCTGACTCACTTCTTTTGTACTTGCCAATTTCTGACAGTTGCCGAATAATTTTTTCATCAAAAACAGGGCCTTCTGCGCACACCCTAAGGCCAAGAGGGTCAATGCAGCATGAGCCGCAGACTCCAATACCGCACTTCATGTATCTTTCCAAGGATAGCTGGTAAGGTATCTTCCTGGTGTCGCATATCTCTGCAAGTCTCTTCAGCATTGGCTCAGGACCGCAGCCGTACACGTAGTCGAACTGATTCGCTGATTTCTCAAGCAGTTCAGTGACAAAGCCATTATTGCCAAAGCTTCCGTCATCTGTGGCAAACACTGCTTTTGGAAATCTTGACTTGTACAGAAGGAATTCATCAGTTCTTGCTCCTACAAAGAACACAGCAGCTTTTTTCTTCAGTGCCAACTCATCTGCAAGATATGCTAGAGGTGCTGCACCTACTCCTCCACCCACCAAAGCGACCCTCGTGCCTTTCAACTCAAATCCGTTGCCATAAGGGCCTTGCAATCCGACAAGACTTCCCTTCTTTAGCCCCATCATTTTGTTGGTGAAGCTGCCTATATCGAGAACTGTCACTGCAAAACGTTCGCCGTCATTGTAGGATATTGAGAATGGCTTAAGGTTTATGCGCGCAAGCCATATCATGACAAACTGTCCTGGCATGGCATCCAGCCTGTGCCTGAACACAAAGGTCTTCTGGTCTTTTGCCTCATCAACAACTCTGTCTACTTTCATCATTAATGGCTGTTCAAGCCTCATGACTCACCCCTACTATCTCTTTTATGCTGCTATAGCCCTGCTCGTCCATGAACTGTTCCATCTCTGCAGCAATCTTTTTGAATACATCAATGCCCCTGTAGTATACTGCTGAGCCTATGCCAACTGCGGAGGCTCCTGCCATGATCATCTCTATTGCGTCCCTGCCAGTCATAACCCCTCCAACTCCAATAACTGGTATCCTTACAGCCTCGAAAACATCGTAGACGCACCTTACTGCTATCGGTCGAAGTGCCGGGCCTGAAATGCCTCCAAACTTGAAGTCCAGCACTGGTTTTCTGGTTGTTATGTCGATGACCATTCCTGGCCCAAGGGTGTTCCCGACTGTTACTGCATCTGCTCCTGCGTTCTGGGCAGCCACGGCGATGTTTCCTATCTCTTGTATATTCGGAGACAGCTTCACAAAAACAGGCAATCTTGTGTTGCGCTTCACAGCCCTGGTTATTTCGCGAGTGGCTTCCACTGTTCCCTGGCCGGCCAGGATGCCAAATCCTGGTGTGTGCGGGCACGACAAGGGCAACTCAACAGCAGAAAATTCCTTGCTCAGAAAATGTTTTGCCATATAGGAAAAGTCGTCTGCTGTCGAGCCGATGATGCTGGCGATAACAGGGACTCCGACCTCTTTAAGGTCTTTGAACTCATTTTTTGCACATTCCAAGCCAGGATTAGAGTACCCGACTGCATTCAGCATGCCTGCCTCGTAAGTGACAATTATTGGGCTGTTATGTCCTTTTCTTTCCTCTTTGCTGACTGATTTTATTGTCACTGCTCCAGCACCGTTTTGTACAACATTGCATAGCGATGCTTTTGTCACTCCCAGTATTCCAGAGGCAAGGATTAGCGGGTTCTTCAAGCTTAGGCTGCAAAGCTTTGTTGAGATTACCAATTACATCACCAGATTCAGAGCAGCACCATCTCAGATCCTGCCATGATGCGCTCGCAATAGTGGCACTTGAGGCTTAGCGGTTGCTTGCTTGTCACCACAAACTTTGTAGTCACTTTTTCATGGTTGGTTATGCAGTTTGGGTTAAAGCACTTGACTATTTTTTCAACCTCGCCAGGAATAGTCAGCATAATCTTTCTGTAAACCTTGTAGTTTTTTATTATGTTCAAGGTGGCTCTGGGCGCAACTAACGCGATTTTGTCCACTTCCCGCTTGCTCAGCTCTCTGCCACCAATCTTGACAATGCCCTTCTTGTGCATTCTCTTGCTCTCCAAATTTGTGGCGACAGACACCAGGTCAGCAGTTGTTGAAAGGTTTAGAATCTCGACAACCTTGAAGGTTTGCTGGCTAGGTATGTGGTCTATCACAGTGCCTTCGGAAATCGCAGCCACACTTAGTTCCTTCATTTTCCTAAGACCATACTTAGCAGTGCCTGCCTCACTGGGATACCGCAGCGAGCCTGCTCAAAATAATATGCATATGGCAGGCCGTCGACTGATATGCTGATCTCGTCCACCCTTGGCAGGGGGTGCAGCACTTTTAGGTTCTTTTTCGCATTTTTGAAACTACTCTTCTTCAGGACATAGGTGCTTCGAACCCTCTCATACTCCAGGGCATCAGCAAACCTCTCGCGCTGTATCCTGGTTGCGTAAATGATATCTGCCTTCCCAATCACCTCCTCGACTCCGGAATGCTCAAAAAAAGCCACTCCCTGCTCCTTGAGTGAGCTCAGGATATGGGATGGCATGCTAAGGCTTTCAGGAGACACCAGATAGAGGTTGCACTGGAACAGTGCCAAGGCAACAGCAAGCGAGTGCACAGTCCTTCCGTACTTTAGGTCTCCGACGAGCGCAACATTCAGCTTGGAAATCACGCCTTGGGCTTGCTTGATTGCATAGAGGTCAAGCAGTGTCTGTGTTGGGTGCTGGTTTGCGCCATCACCTGCGTTTATGACTGGGATTGATGCAACATCTGCTGCGAGCCTTGCGGATCCATCAAGAAAATGGCGTATCACGATTACATCACAGTATTTCTCGACAATTTTGATGGTGTCTGCCAAGGACTCTCCTTTCTTGAAGGACGATACTTCCTTGTCAGCAAAACCTATGACTCTGCCGCCCAAGGATTGCATTGCAGACTCAAAGCTCAGCCTTGTCCTGGTGCTTGGCTCAAAAAACAATGTGGCAAGGATTTTGCCGCTGAGCTTGTTGCGCTTGTATCCCTTCTCAAAGCTCTTTGCGACATCCAGAATGTGGACGATCTCCTGCTTGTTTAAGTCGTTAATCGAGATAATGTCTCTTCCTTTTAGGTTCATTAAAAAGCTGACTAACAAGACAGGCTATAAATAGATTGTTGTGGTAAAAGAAATAGAAGAGACAAATGCTGTAGCCTTCTTAAGTAGCAGAATCTGCTCAGAATTCCCTTATCAGGTCCCTTCTCTCCAGCTTTTCAGGTATTTTTCCTGCTCTGCTGTGAGCTTGTCATGCTGCACTCCCATTGCTTCCAATTGGAGCTTTGCCACTTCGTCGTCCTTTTCTTCTGGCAGCACATACACCTTTGGCTGCAGCTTTCCCATGTTTTGCACTAGCCACTCTGCTGCAAATGACTGGTCAATGAATGACATTGCCATGATTGTTGACGGGTGGCCTTCTGCTGCTGCAAGGTTAATCAGCCTTCCTTCCCCTAATATGAACAGCTTCTTTCCTTCTAGCTCGTACTCGTCCATGAACTGGCGTATCTTTCTTGTCTTAGCTGCTTTTTTCAGTCCATTAATGTTTATCTCTGCATCGAAGTGGCCGCTGTTTGCCATTATTGCTCCATTCTTCATGAGTTTCATGTGCTCTAGGTCTATCACGTTCTTGTTGCCAGTGACTGTGACGAACACATCGCCGATTCTTGCAGCTTCTTTTAGTGGCATGACCCTGAATCCGTCCATCACTGCCTGCAATGCACGCAATGCGTTCACTTCTGTCACTATGACGTTTGCGTCCATTCCAAGCGCTCTTTTTGCCACCCCCTTTCCGCAGTCTCCATAACCGCACACAACAACAGTCTTTCCTGCGAAAAGGATGTTTGTCGCACGTAATATCCCATCTATTGTGCTCTGTCCTGTTCCCTTCACATTGTCCATCAGATGCTTTGTGTTAGACTCGTTGACAGCAACCATCGGGTACCTGAGCGCTCCTTCCTTTTCCATAGCCCTCAATCGTATTACTCCTGTTGTTGTCTCTTCACAGCCGCCCACAATATCCTTTATCAGTTCAGGGTGCTTCAGGTGAATTTCCGAGACAAGGTCGCATCCGTCGTCTATTGTGATTTGCGGCTTGAATGATATTACATTGCTTATGTACCTGTAATAGTCCTCTTTGGTCTCGCCTTTGTATGCCCAGACTTTCACTCCCTCTTTTGCAAGAGCTGCTGCCACATCATCCTGTGTGCTCAAAGGATTGCAGCCTGTTATTGCAACCTCTGAGCCTCCTGCGATTAAAGTCCTTACAAGCGCTGCTGTTTCTTTTGTGACATGCAAAGCCATTCCGATGCGTATTCCTTTGAGAGGTTTTTCCCTTTGAAATCTCTGCCTTATCTTTAGAAGGGCTACCATCTGTATCTCTGCCCACTCAATGTTGAGCATTCCCTGCCCTGCGAGATTGATGTCTTTCACTTCATAATCAGTTCCTTTGTCCATTCATTATCACCGGGATTTTCGGTTTTGTCGGCTGCTTAAATATGTTGCGATTGGAGTTTTGACCCTACAAATGAGTGCTGCACTATTTTTTTTTTAGAGGGTCTGACAGATCTAATAAACTGCAATCCTAAGCTGCCTATTGGAAAAATTGTTAAATAGGTATTGTTGGTAAGTGTGCATGGCTGCTGTCCTGTTCGCTCTGCTTGCAATGGTGCTCTGGGGTTTTGAGGAGCTTTTCTTGAAGAAAGCCATTTCTGGGATGAAGAGCATGACTACATTGTTGATAAACACTATCGTTGGAATCTTGGTTGTTGCTTGCTTTGTTTTATTATTTCTTGACGGTTTTTCTTGGTTGTCTGGCGTTGACTTATGGTTGGTTTTGATTGCTGCAGTCACTTCATTTTTTGGGTATTTTTTTCTCTACAAAGCGCTTGAGGCACAGAAACTCTCCCTCATTGCGTCGCTTGATGAGTCCTGGATAATCATTTCTGTTGTTATAGCAATAGTGTTGTTTGCAGAGCTGCCAAGCTTCCTGCAAGTCTCAGCAATCTTTCTTGTCATTTCTGGAGCTTTTCTTGTATCTGTGAATTTCAGAAGCATTGGAGGAATTAAGCTACTATCTGGTGCAGGATTTGAGTTCGCGTCATTAGTTTTTACAGGCATAACTGTTCCTCTGGAAAAAGTGGTAGTCCAGAGAGTTGGTGAGGCAAACGCAATAATCTACATCGCAGTGCTGGTGCTGCCGTTGATATTTCTGGCAAGATTCGTAACTGCTGAGCGATTTGTTAGACCCACTTGGGATTTGGCAAGGATTGCAGCCTGGTCTGGTGTCTTTGATGGCACTGCTTTTGCCTTGTACCTTTTGGCATTGAACAAGCTGAGTGTTGCAGTCGTCGCCCCAATTATTGCCTCAAGCGTTGTGGTCTCACTTGTTCTTGCAAGAATTTACCTGAAGGAGAAAATGACTCCAAAGGAGATTGTTGGTGCTGGTTTGATACTCGCAGGAGTGGTCATACTGTCCATAAGATATGGTTAGACAGCCATTTAACCTGTCATCTTCGGAACCAGTCGTCTATTTGCTTCTCAACCTCAGTCCCGTATTTTAGGATGAGTTTGCGCAGCAATTGTTTTCTCTTTTCTGCCCATGGTTCAGCGCTGTGTTCAAATATCAGCCTGGCACTTGCCTTTATCCAATCTTCAAGACCAAGCCTTGCCCAGTGTTCCACTCGCTTTGATCTATTGTATTGATCCAGTGTAACTGCAATTTGTGAATATGGGACCTGCATGATTCCAGTCTTCAGATGGTTTTGGATGTCTTCCATCCGTTTTGGTAAATACCTTGTGTTTCTATCAATCTCCTTAGTGATTGCATCCAGCGACTCTGTGGTGGGTATTTTACCGAGCGCCCTCAGGCAATGTCCTGTTATCCTTTCTCCTTTGGAAGTTATCTCTCTTGTATCCTCGATGGCGTCGCGAAGCGTTTTAACAGATGAAGGGTATGGCATGTCATAAAGGGATTCGGCAGCATCCTCTCTTAGTAATGGCTGCTGTTTTTGGTCTCTGATTACTTCGCACAAGGTTGCCGCAGCTGCTCTACCACCAATATCATGGATAGCAGTAATTGCAGAATAGCGAAGGAATTCATCTTCTGCATGCAGCACAATTTCCCTTAGTTCCGGAAGTGCTTCCCTTATTTTGTGGACTCCCATTTGTTTGACCAGCCATTCCTTGCCCCAATCAACGACCCCTAGATAATATTTTCCTGCGTACACGTTTTCCAATACCAGCATTGTCGGAAGGTAGTCAGCCAACAGAAGGCTTTTGCATTGTTTCAGCATGCGCCTAAAACCTGGATGTCCTATTTCATCCAATTTTTTTTGCTTCAATTTTCCTGTTGCCCATTGGTCAGGAATCCACAGCAGCCTATCCTGATTTACCCATTGTTTTCCAGAATAGTACTCTGGAATTTTGCATCGTCTTCTTGCAGGGACATAAATATCTTCGTAAATGTACTCTATTGGCTGTTTCTTTTTTTCAAAGATAATGCTGTCGTATTCGCATTTTCCTTCCTTGCATTCTCTAAGAGGATTTTCCATAAACCAAAAAATGCTGTTCTGCCATTTGCAGTCATAGTTGATGAAATGGTCCTGTCAGCAATTGTCTGGGAAAATCAATTGAACTTATAAGAATATTATTATGCTGTTTGCTATATATTCTGGCCTGTCTGTTTGACGAACCACCTCATTCCCTCAAAATGTCTGCCTCCTGTGAGAAATCTCGCGTTGCGCATCC
>JBDRIZ010000137.1:0-2507 GCA_043815525.1 Candidatus Woesearchaeota archaeon | reverse complement strand
TGTTCAGCATATTTATCTCTTTTTTTAGGTTTTCGAACCGTTGCTGGTCTGTGACGAAAAGCACGTCGACATCGCCAGCCTTGGACTGCTTAATCAATACCGAGCCAAAGATTAGAGCAAGGTTTGCAGAGCGGATTTTTTTAAGCTCTTTAATCCACACTTTTATTCCAGGAGGCGCTGACTCAGCCTCATTTCTTAAAAGAAACGCAACAAGCTTTCTGACAAAATCATCCTCCAAATTGAGCTTATAGTACCTTGCCCTTCCGTACATCCTAGATGACACTATCTGTTCTTTTTCAAGCCGCCTAAAAACCTTTAGGCTGCCCATGGGAGTGATTCCGAGCAATCTTGCCATATCAGCACCGTTGCACGTGTAATTGCCATTGCGAAAGAGGTGCAGGATGAATTTGATGTCTTTTTCTTGCAGATTCTTCATTTTAAACCTTAAGTTTAGATAAATATACTTGAAGTTTATAAAGATTGCTGTCAATCCTTTGTCTGTAAATTGAATTGTTGTCACTGCACCCAATTGCAGGACCTTGTGACGATATTCTCAGCAGCATGCGCAACTGTCTCGCAGAATTGATGCTAATCTGCAAGGCCGCATCACTTCGACAATTCATTAAGCAATGCGTTCATCTCGTAAATAAACCTCTTAGCCCTAATCAACGAAGTCTTCGCCTTTGAAGCGATGTCTGCTTCTGCAGTCTGATACTGGATATTCCCCTTTTCTTTCTCTCAGAATCAAAGTCCTCAAGCAGACCTTCGGCCTTGTTCTTGGCAATAAGCAAGGCTTCCTCCTTCATTTCTTCGTAGTCCTCGATCAGGTTGTCTGCAAGCTTGTTCCTAACATATACAATCAGGCTGTCACTCGTGACCTTATGGGGAATCCTGTCACCAACCTTGTAACCCAACTTGTACAAAACAGCATTCGCGATATAGAACATTGAATAGTAAGCAGATACTATTACCCACAGATTGGACTTCCTGTTGTCTGCAAGAAAGCCTGCAGTCTCTATGCTTTCGTTAGAATTATTTGTTAGGACACTGAAGACAATGCTGTTATACTGCTCCTTCTTTAGCAGCCCTTCCTGCAGATAGGACTTGACATTTGCCTGTGCTTCCCTAACCCTTTTTTCACTTAGCATTTTCCAGCAGCCTGTAGTAGTCCTCAATTCCAAACAAGACAACGCACTTTTTTTGGGCTTCACTAACCACTGTGAGTTCTTTTGTCTTTAGGCTTTGAATGAATGACTCATAAAGGATTGCTGTAAGGTGAATCTTTAATGGCAGGATTCCCAGCTTTTCTTCAATTAATTTTGAATCTTCTAGCCTTGAGACCAAGAGCAAGTCAATATCTGAGGCTTTTGTGGCAGCTGCCTTAATATGGCTGCCGAACAGAAGAAGGATGAACTGCCTGTTGATAACCTTCAGCTTATCATGAATCGCCCTGAAATTCTTTTGCGTGAATAAGGCATTTCTCCGTTCATCCTCAGCAGCATAGACATCCTTGTTGAAGCTATTCCGGAAGCTGCATCTTTTCTGGCTTCCCAGGTCTTCCACGTTTATTGTTCCCTCGTCTTGGAGCTTTCTAATATTGATGTATATTAGCTTGTAGTCAATTGCCAGTTTCTTGGAAAGCCCATACATGCTGAAGGATTTTTCCCTGTTCTCAATAAGGAATACCAGTATCTTCTGCTTAATGCTCATCTTGTATATATGTTATGTTTAACATAATATTATGATACAATTAACATATATCCTGTATTTAAGCTTTTTGGGTAAGGTCTTGCTAATATTCTTTTGGCAGAGAAAACCGGAAGTCTTCCGAGAGTTGCCAAAAATACCTTATTATCGCCACTGCATCTGCAGGACCTTGCAAATCGTTACCTACACACTATAGAGTTTTTAGTTGGCTAATCCAAGTTCAGAAGGCTTTACAATCTTTACTTTTTCGAACTCTGCAAGCTTAAGGAGGTGCTTGTCGTAAGTAATTATGTATTGCGAACCACTCTCCAATGCACATTCAATCACCTTGTTGTCTCCAGGATCATCTTTGACCACAACAACTTTTCTTGTTGGGTTGACAACTGTCAAAATACTTGCCAGGACATCACTAATACCTTCTATTTCTTTCTCCACATAGCCAAAATCCCTAGCAAGTATCTCCTGGTATTCAAGGAGAATTTCATTACTGGTGAAGATTTCTGCTTCAGCCCTAATCAATGTAAATAACAGTTTCTGCGCCTCGCTTCCCTGCCAAAGAGTTGCAGAAAGCAGAACGTTTGTATCTAATGTAACCTTCATCTTCTCCTGTGCTTTTCCACAACACCTGGAATGTCTTTTTCACTGAATCCCTTTTGCTCAAGCCTTTTTCTGCCTTCCTTTGCAATTGCCTCAAGCTCACAGAGCAAGTCCTCCTTTGAAGGGGTCTTAATTTTTTTCAACACAACACTGTCTTTGTTCCCAAATACTGCAAAGACAGTGCCCTCTCCAGCATTAATCGC
>JBDRIZ010000136.1:0-12069 GCA_043815525.1 Candidatus Woesearchaeota archaeon | reverse complement strand
TTTGCCAAATATCTCCTGGGTATTTCAGAAAAACCTCTTTGTTACCAAAATTCGCCTTGAGGCCCTCTGGAGTTTCTCTTATCTCTATCCTTGACTCCATTGACAATCAATAAAAACAAATCATTCTTATATTTTTGCATTACAGTTATCCTTAATAGGAAAACTTGAAAAAAATATTCAGCCCAATTAATGAAACGACATCTATTCATCTTGCGCAATCTTTATAATCAAGGTAATTTTTTTCTTATTTTATGGCGGTCATGGTGTAGCCTGGCAGCATAAAGGACTGTGGCAGAGTTTGCAGACATCCTTTGGGCCGAGTTCAAACAACGGCATAGCTCCGTTCACACGCTTACCCACCTTCGGTGGGGTTTCGCTAAAGCGAAACACAGGAGTAAATCTGTTTTGAAAGTCTCGGTGACCGCCCTCTTTTCACTCTTATCGGAAATCTTTCAGTTTATGAGGCAAAACTTATTTAAGCAAGGCTGCCTGTATTGATGCAACATGAAAAACAAAGGCCAAAGCTACTTCCTTTGGATTATCCTAATTGTCCTAATAGTAGTCATTATTTGGTTGGCAGCAAGGAGACTTGGCTGATGGCAAATTACACACAAATTGAGAGAATAGCACAGATAGCTTTAGCGATTTTTGCCGTTTATCTCATTATTCAGATATTCAGGCATATCCTTGGCGGCTCCTGGACAGCAGAAGACATAATTCTTGGTTTGCTCATCTTCAATCTTGGTGCGTTGTTCACGATTGGGTTGATGCTTGTCGAGCTCAAGTCTGACCACTCGCACCTCAAAAGGAAGTTTGCTTCATTGGCAGAAGACTTCAAGATGCACATTAAGAAGTCTCGGTGACTCCTCTTTACTGACATTTCTCGCCAAACAATTTTTCGCAAATATTCCAAGTATGCGAGAAGCCAAAGAGATGAGAGGTTGCGCATTTTGCAGTATCTGTACTTTTTTGGTGAGGGTATTCATTTATTTGGCGGCAAAGAAGACTTGGCTAATTGTGTTAAAGTGCATATCTTTAAATACCCAAATTGCATTCCTAATTTGGTGATGTGCATGTCTGGTATTACAGGTAAAATTGCATATAAAACAGAAGAACAATATCACATAGATGGCGTGGACAACAGTGGTCTGATACCTAAGGGTACACTTAACCTTCACGTGTTTTACCGGTGTGGAAATCCAAGCGAAATACAGTATTTGGGAAAGAGCGGGAGTTTATTCTTGACTGAGGATTTGGGAAAAGAAACAGATCCCAAGAAGATTATGAGAGTGCTTGAAATCCTTCAGGGCAAGTAGGATTTTTCTTCCATAATTCCGGCTGATTGGAAACCCTCTAAAAGTGCCGAATTCGTAGGTTTTATGGCTTAAAACCAGATTTGCACTTTTTCACGTTCGTCGGTGCCAAAAAACACAGAATTTCAGCTCTCGACTAGAGATCTTCTACAAAGAACCAGATACCTCTCGACGAGACCGGTAATTATTTTCAAAATATTCCTCAAAACTTGCCGTCGGGACAATCCAAAGTTCAATCCAACAGCAGACATTTTGCCGAGAACCTAAGGGTTTCCAAATGTCCCATAATTCCAAAACCTTTTTAAACAAACCATGGTTTTTGCAGATAATTAGCCCGAGTGCAGCTTGGCTGTGCGACCTTAGGGTTGGCTGTTCTCGGTATTGTTTGGTATTAGCATGGAACAAAAAGATACAAAACAGGATTACAGGCACATTGTGCGTATTGCCAACACTGACCTTGATGGCAAAGAACAGGTTATGTATGGTCTTACCAAGATCAAGGGGGTTGGCATTATGTTCGCTAACGCAGTCTGCACTGCTGCGCAAGTTGACAAGATGAAGAAGTGCGGTGTTTTATCTGATGCAGAGGTAAAAAAGCTTGATGAGATTGTGAGGAATCCTCATGGGCTTCCGGAGTGGCTTTACAACAGGAGAAAGGACCCTGAGGCAGGCGATGATAAGCACCTTGTCAGTACTGATGTGTCTTTTGTCCAGGATTCTGATATTAAGAGGATGAGGATGATAAAATGTTACAGGGGTGTGCGGCATTCTGCTGGACTTCCTGTGAGGGGTCAGAGGACCAAGTCCAATTTCCGCAAGAACAAGCGTGCAGCCAAGGGCGGCTCGCTTGGCGTGAAGAAGAGGGCTGGCGCAAGGGCCGGCAGAGTGTAACATGGGCGATCCTAAGAAGCAAAGAAAAAAGTTCTCTAAGCCAAGCCATCCCTGGCAGAAAACAAGGCTTGAGGATGAGAGCGCAATTGTCAAGGAGTATACTCTAAAAAATAAGAGGGAGATCTGGAAGATGCTCTCCAAGCTTAAGCATTTTACTGACCAGGCAAAGAGGTTTGTGAGCGTTACGACAAGGCAGATGGAGCGTGAGCGCGATTTGCTTTTGCAGAGCGCAAGGCACCTTGGAATCATAAAGGAGACTGCGTCTCTGGATGATATTCTTGGCCTTGAATTGCGAAGCATCTTGGACCGTAGGCTTCAGACCTTTGTCCAGAGAAAAGGTTTCGCACGAACCATGGCCCAGGCAAGGCAGTTCATTGTGCATAAGCACATTGTTGTTGCAGGAAGGGTTGTGAGTGTTCCGTCATACCTGGTCCCTGTTTCAGAGGAAGATAAGATTAGTTTTGTAGCTAAGTCGAGCCTGTCTAAGCCTGACCACCCTGAAAGGGTTGTGGAGAAGAAGCCTAGGAAAAAGGCGAAGGTGGAGCAATGAGGTCTGGTATCCGTTGGGGAGTCTGTCACATCTATGCATCATACAATAATACTATTATTCACATAACAGATATTACTGGCACTGAGACTATAAGCAAGGCGAGCGGTGGCATGATGGTCAAGGCTGACAGGATGGAGTCAAGCCCTACTGCTGCAATGATGGCTGCAAAGCGTGCAGCAGAATCTGCTCTGGAGAAGGGCATTGCCGGAATCCACGTGAAAATTCGCGCTCCAGGAGGCCACAACGGCCCGAACAATCCAGGTCCTGGTGCTCAGGCTGCAATCAGGGCTCTCTCGAGGGTTGGTCTTAAGATCGGTGTCATAGAGGATGTTACCACAACTCCTCATGATGGCTGCAGGAAAAAGGGTGGCAAAAGGGGGCGAAGGGTATGATTGACATCAAGCTGTTGGAGTATGAGAAGGATAAATGCTCTTTTATTGTTAAGGGCACAAAGCCATACTTTGTTAATGCTCTGAGGCGCGCAATCATTGATTTTGTCCCAACAATGGCAATCGAGGATGTGGAGATTCATAAAAACAGCTCAGTATTATATGATGAGATAATCGCCCACAGGCTCGGTCTTGTGCCTTTGACTACTGACATAAAGGGCTATAATCTGCCTTCTGAATGCAAGTGCAAGGGTGCTGGCTGTCCAAGGTGCCAGCTGGAGTTCAGCCTGAAGGCGAAAGGGCCTGGTCTTGTGCTCGCCTCTATGTTGAAGTCAAAGGATCCAAAAGTGAAACCTGTCTTTGCTGACATTCCTATTGTGAAGCTGCTAAAGGGTCAGGAGCTGGAGTTTGAGGCAACTGCTGTGCTTGGTATTGGTAAGGAGCACCAGAAGTGGTCTCCTGGCCTTGCTTACTACAAGCACAAGCCAGAGATTGAGATTACAAAGAAGTGTGATGGTTGCGATTTTTGTGCAAAAGAGTGCCCAAAAAAGGTTTTCGAGGTTAAGGCTGACTCTGTGGAGATTAATAAGAAGAACCTTCTGAATTGCGATCTGTGCGGTGCCTGCATGGAGTGCCCAAAAGGGATTATTAAGATAACGAAAGGCGACGATTTCATTTTTTATGTGGAATCTTGGGGCCAGTTGAGCTGCAAGGAAATGGTGCAGCAAGCAATATTGTATTTTGACAGCGTGCTTGATGAGGTAATAGAGAAAGCAAAGTGATGCGAGGGTGCCGGAGTGGCCAAACGGGCTAGGTTGAGGTCATGCTTGAGAGACGTAATGGTCTCTGGCATGCAAAGAATGGTCGGAAAGATTGCCTATTGGGCGAATAGTGGCCGACAATTTTTTTGTCACACGCAAAAGCCTAGTGGCTTAGTGCCTGCGCGAGTTCGAACCTCGTCCCTCGCATGGCAAGCTTAGGAATATGGAGTTAATAGTGAAATCAAACATGAATAAAGTCATGATATTGGCAGGAATGAAGGTAGCAGCAATTGCGGTTGCTTTTGTTGTAGCTGTGCTTCTGATCAACAGCTTTGGAGCATTCGGCTTGCAGGATTCTTTGGCAGTCCTGTCAGTTGATGCAGGACAAATAATGACTTATGCGATCATTGCCCTCTTTATTATTGCCGCTGCAGTTTTCCTTGTTTCATACTTGTCTTTTGCAAACAATGATGTTATCTTAAGCGATAACAGAATGCTCTTCGGCAAGAGAAAGCTGGGCTTCGATAATGTTGCTGCTGTCAATTGCTCAAAAGAGTCATTTGAGGACAAATTGTGTGGCAAGGGAAGAATTTCTTTTCAGTTGACAGGTCTTGATGAGGAGAGGCTCTTCGTGGATTTTGTCGATAATCCAAGGGAAGTTGCAGCCAAGATTCAGCAGATAATTGACAATTACAGGAGGAATGCATATGCTAATTTCGCAGACCAGAGGCGAATCAGGCATATAGTGGGTGGGTTATGAGGACAGGTCCAACTAACCAGGAGTTGCAGGCTCTTATTGCGGAGTTAAGGAAGCTCTCCTATAAGGAGAAAGCAGATATATGGAAGCGTGTTGCCGTGGATTTGGCAAAGCCTGCCCGCCAACGAAGGGCCATCAACCTGTCAAGGATAAACAGGTACTCTTCAAAGGACGAGACTGTTGTTGTTCCAGGAAAGGTTTTGGCTTCAGGAGTATTGGATCACCCGGTGAGTATCGCAGCGTTCTCCTTTAGTGGTGCTGCGCGCGAGACAATTGCCAAAAGCAAGGGAGCTGCAATTACCATCGCTGAGCTGTTGAAACAGAATCCCAAAGGAAAGAATGTGAGGATAATAGGATGAAAATCGACGCTTCGAACTTGCTTGTTGGAAGGTTTGCTACTGTTGCTGCAAAAAGTGCCTTGTTGGGCGAGACTGTTGAGGTCATAAACTGCGAGAAGGCAGTGATAAGCGGCAGCAGGGAGCAGGTGTTGCAGGAGTGGCTGAGAAAGTCTAAGATGGGCACTCACAGAAAAGGGCCTTTCTATATCAGGCAGCCTGATAGGATAGTCAAGAGGATTATCCGCGGGATGCTTCCTCACCGACAGCCTAAGGGTGCTGCTGCACTCAAGCGCATAAGGTGTTTTACTGGCATTCCATCTGATTGCAAAAAGGATGATTTTAAGCAGATTAGTGGCGCTCTTTGTTCAAAATTGCAGAGCACAAGGTTTGTCACAGTTGGCGAGATATCTAAGACCATAGGTGGAAAATGAAGTTGACGCATGTTTCTGGAAAGCGCAAGTCTGCTATTGCTAGGGCCACGCTGTGCGAGGGTTCTGGAAAAGTAAGGATAAACAAGGTCCTGATTGATGTATATGAGCCAAAGGTTGCAAGGATGAAGCTAAGAGAACCATTGCAGCTTGCAGGAGATATCGTTCAAGGCCTTGATATCAGCGTTACAGTTCGCGGAGGAGGTACTGTTAGCCAGGCAGAGGCCGCTCGACTCGCTATTGCCAGGGCTCTTTCTGTTTTTGACAAAAAGCTTGAATCTGTTTTTCAGAAGTACGACAGGCACCTTCTTGTTGGTGATGTCCGAAGAAAGGAAACAAGAAAGCCGAACAGGCATGGAAAGGCCCGTTCAAAGACCCAGAAGTCGTATAGATAGACAAATATCTTTCAATTTTTTCCTGTGAAAGATTCAATCTTTTTCCTGCAATGCTCTACGACATCCATCATGCCAAGCTTCTCTGCCGCGTAAGACTTTATTTTGAATCCGCTAACTGATGTGGGATACAGTTTAAGGTGGTCTCCAAATATCTTCATCGCATCCCTTCTTCCATATCTGTCGACAAGCTCCTCTGCGTAAAGGCATGCAATGATGTTGCCTGTCTGCTTTTTGATTACATTTTCCATGATTCTCATCGCCCTTTCCCTGTCTCTATTCATTAAAACCCATGCGCAGTGCAGTGACAGTTGATGTATGCCAAACATTTCTTGCAGCTCTTCATCTGATAGTCCTGAGATTGCCTTTGCAGTCAAATTCAGCTCTTTCCCGTAGTGCCCTGAGTGAAAAGAGCATGCGCTTGCCAGCTGATATCTGTATACTCTGCTTTGGTCGGTTTCAAACGCCTTGGCTGAGTAGTCCATTATCAAATTGGAATTCTTTTTTTCTTGCTCAATATGCTTCCTGTAATCTTTCCTTTCCGCAGGGATTTGAATAAATGCCATGTCACTGTATATCCTGGCAGCAGTCTTGCTTTCAATGCCTTTGTCAATTGCTGCCTGGCAAACCCTTGTAGCGACACTATTCACTCCGTTCTCTAAATCCATGAGCATCCCGTCAAGTCTGAGGATAAGTCCCTTCATCTCTTCTTTTCCGCCTAATTCCATGATTGCTTGTCTTAAGCGAGGTCCGGCTTTGCCAGCTTGCTTGGCAACCCAGGCGAGCACATATGTCTGCTCCACAAGCCTCGAGCCTTTCTCAACAAGGGTTGCATACTCTGCGTCCTGCTTGATCTCTTCTTTTAGGAGCATTTTATCTGTCTTGTTGAAGATATTTCTGAAGAATGTGTAGTCAAGAGCATTGCCTATGGCTTCAAAATTTAGCTCATTTTTTTCATAATCCGAATGAGTGTAGTCATTATTGTATGTTAGGAGATGTGTTGGCATGAGCCACATTCGTCTGTAGAAATCCTTTTTCAGCATCCCGGAGCGAAACATGATGTGGTGGTTTTTTGAAAGCTCGTTGTCATCAGTCTGCTTGTCCAGCCCTATCATGTAGAGCCCGTAGTTTATTCCAGTTTCATCAAGTATCTGCATTGCCTTTAGTATGTGTTCGAGCCTGTGCCCCTTGTTCCACCTGTCCAGGAAATCATCATTGAAGCTCTCTGCTCCTGTGCTTATTAGCCTGAAGTTCTTTGAATATTTTTTCAATACATACTCTCCCCTGACTATGTCTGATATCCTGGTATCCCCGGATATTAGGGGGACTAAGTCTGCCGACCCGAGAGTCTCTATCAATTCTGCCATACGATTGCTGTTTGTTAGGAAATTGTGGTCTGTAAAGGCAAGTCCAATATTTTTCTTAACACCAAACCTCTTTGCTATTTGGCTTGCTTCTTCTGCAATGCTTTCTACGCTCCTTTCCCTGTAAACTGGACTCACAAAATCCTTGTCGCAGAATAAGCACTTTGCATAGCAGCCCCTGCTTCCCATGATTTGAAATGAAGGAACATATTTTCCGTCATTGAGCACATGCCTCACATGAGGTTTTCGTGTAGGAAATGGTAGGTCATCAAGTGCTGCTGGCTCTCTTTGGCCAGTAAAAATTAGTTTGTCATCATGTTTGAAATATAACCCTTTAACGATTGCAGGATTCTCACTAGCAAGGATGCATCTCACAAGCTCTGGTAGTGTCTTGTCTCCCTCACCTAACGCAACATAATTCACGCTTCCCTCAAGGCATTTGTTTGGAAATGTGCTTGGCCCAAATCCGCCAGCAATGATTATGGCGTCTGGTAAGGCATTTCGGATTGCATCGCTGAGCGACATCGCCTGCTCCAAAGCGCAAGTGAATGACGATATCCCAACAATCTTAGTCCTGGTGCTGGAGAGTTCGCTGTTGACACTTTCAACAATTTCATCTTGGTTAAGCCAAAACTGTGAACTGTCCAATGTCTCGCATTCAATAATACCTTCGAGTGATGCTTCAAGATACCCCAGTCCGAGATTGTCCTCGAACATGCAGGGGTCCTTGATTACCCTTGTTCCATCTCCATAATGTATTTCATAAGGCTGAGTAGTAATAAACATCTTTGCTTTCATTGCTCTTTAAGAAATGTATTTGTACCTTTTAAAGCTATTTCGCCGATACTTATAATAACCCCCCTGCCAGTCCGTCAAGTTGTGAAAAACCATCGCGTCGAGCAATTTATCAGGAATCCTAAAAAGGCTCTCTGGACTCTCGCATGGCCGATTATTGTCGGCATGCTTGTGCAGGTAAGCTACAACATAATTGATACTGCCTGGGTTGGAAGGCTTGGTGCAGAGTCTATTGCCGCGCTTGCTTTCTCTTTTCCGATATTCTTTGTGATGATTGCAGTAGTGAATGGAGTAAATATTGGCACAAACTCCCTCATTTCCCGCCTTGTTGGTGCAAACAAGATAGCTAGGGCCAAGAATGCTGCTGTCCACGCATTTATTGCCTCTACAGTTATTTCCGTCATCTTTACTGTGCTTGGCTTGGTGTTTCTAAGAAGCCTTTTTGTATTGTTTGGCGCATCAGCTGATGTGTTGCCTCTTGGCATTTCCTACATGAGGATCCTCCTGTTCGGAGCGTCATTTGTATTTTTGTCATTTACTTTCAGCGCCATCTTTTCTAGCCAGGGTGATACAAAGACCCCTATGAAGGTGCAGATTGTTGGCCTGATAATAAACATGGTTCTTGACCCCATTTTTATCTTTGGCTTTGGCCTTGGAGTTGCTGGCGCAGCTGTCGCAACAGTCATATCTTTTGGCATTGCATTTCTCCTTGGCCTGTATTATATGTTCAGAAAAAATCATTTGCTTGTGCAGATAAGTTTCAGGGAGTTTAGGTTTTCGAAAACCATATTGGCCGAGATATCCAAAGTAGGCTTTCCTGCGACTGTTATGCAATTGATGATATCTTTTTATGTTGTTCTTATCAACAGGTTCATGGCGCATTTCGGCACCCAGTTTGTCGCTGCAGAAGGCCTTGTCTTCAGGCTGGAGAGCGTTGCCACAATGGTTCCTATGGCAATAAGCATAGCAATGCTCACTCTTGTTGGCATGTTTGTCGGAGCAAAAAAATATCTCTCTTTGAAGAAATTCATTTGGTATGGCCTGCGGGTCAACGTTATTATCACTTCGGTTATGGCTGTGATATTCTTCGCCATTCCAGAATTGTTGTTTAGGGTCTTCACAAGTGATGCAACGCTTTTGAGGCTTGCCTCAAACATTATGCGAATCAACGTGCTCACATTTCCTATGATGGCTCTTGGATTTGGGATTGCAAGGATTATGCAGGGTATGGGTCAGGGATTGCCTGGTTTGGTGATAACGTTGACAAGGGTTTTTTTGGTCTTTGTTCCATTAAGCTACCTGTTTGTCTACGGTTTGTCCTATGGTTACCTCAGCGTTGTTGTCGCCATGGTCATCGCGGGAGCAGTGTCTGCTGCAATTGGGCTGCTTTGGCTTAAGAAAAAACTGCGTGATTTTGAGTCTATATGCAAGCCTAAGGTTTGTTAGATACTAGAAACCAATCCCACATCATGTTTTCTCCTGGGAAGTCCTCATGGTCTCCTGTCTGGATCCCCCAGGGGTAAAGGACCTTGCGAAACCTTGTCTGTACAAACCCTGCTTTTTTTAGTAGGTGGGCAAGCTCGAACCTGTAGAAGAATTTCTGCCTTTGTTTTTCGTCGTGCTTGTATATGCCTGCGATGAAGTCATACTTTTCCTCTTCGAATATCTCTCCTGCTTTTTTTCTTGCCTCTTCCTCATTTTTGCTGTTTTGCAGCTCCTTTTCAAAGATAAGTGTTGAATGATATATGAGTGATTCCATTGCAGGAAATATTGCGATTAGCCTGCCACCTGCTTTGACGCTGAAAAATATTTGTTGCAGAGATTTTTTCACATCCAGTATGACAGATCCAATCACAGAGTTCACTGCAAATATGATGTCAAATTTTTCTTCGTATCCTGACATGTTTTGCATGTCCCTTTGTTCAAATATGACATTGTCTGCTCTGCAAAATTCTCTTGCCACTTCCAGCATTTTTTGAGAAAAGTCTATTGCATATACTGTCCCAAAGTTTGATGCGAGAAATGGCAGTAATGACCCGGTTCCTGTACCAAGATCTGCCACAGTCATTTTATTCTTGTCAGGTATTTCCAATGCGACTCCTACTAGTGGGTTTTTGACCCCTGGCTGGAAAGGGCTTATTATCTCTTCGTGATATGTTTTTGCTATCCTGTCCCACTCTCTTCGTCGCATGGCAAATCTGTACCGCACAAATCCCATTAATAAGTTTTTCTGTGGTCTTCTTGGTCTGTCAGGCTTTCCTTATGGGGTTTTGGACAAAGAAAACCCAAAATATGTTTATCAATGCAGAGTTGAGTTTTCCACAGTCCAAAACCTTTATAAACAGCCCTTTAATCCTTCCTCCTATGATTATTCCTGTCCGTTGCTGGAGTTGCGGAAAGCCTGTTGGACACCTTTGGGAGACCTACAAAGAGAGGGTTGCAAAGGGCGAGGAAAGAAAAAAGGTTTTGGACGAGATGGGTATTGAGAGGTATTGCTGCCGTGCCGTATTTCTCGGACAGGTTGACTTGATTGATACAGCAGCGCAGTTCAAGAAGTTCTGATGAGCAATCACACTTTTATTCGGGATAGGATGAGGGGCGGCTCGCGAAGCCAGCACACCTCAAGGAATCGCGCCAAAAGAGCGAAGACTTTTGCAAGTGAGGAAGCTGCCAAGGCATATGCAGAAAAGAATGGGATTAAGGAGTATGTGTTGCAGAACTTGCGGCCAGCAGAGTGCAAGGAAAAGAAGATTAGGGTTGTTGCTCAGTTGGTTTGATGTTCTTTTGAATACTGAAACAATTGATTTGCAGTTAACACAGCACATAAGAGCATTTCATCATTAGGTTCTGTGAATTTCCTGGAATTATTCAGCATAGCGTCAAGACCAAGATAGGTTTGAATGAGTCTATTTTCTTTTTCAGAGCCACACTTTCCGTAGTAGCCAGAAATACATTTGGTTGGAGTTCCTTGGATTGCTGCCTTCAAGTAAGTCAGCAAAAATTTGTTATCTTGTTCCTGCAATTCTCTCTTTCTGTAATCATAGGTCAGCAATGCAATTTGTGGACCTATTTTAGCAAAAAATTCAGGCCAACTGCTAACACTACGGGTACTAAAAAAGAGAACCAAATCTTTAATACCATCCACTTCATGATAGAATTCTTCATCTCGGTCGAGGTGACTGGTGTTCACAATTTTTTTCCTATGAAACATAATGGCTGTGTGGCATTTGAAGTTCTTAAAGGTTTTTGAATTCTTTAAATAGTAATGTTAATGGGCCATTTATCACCGACACATGAGAATTATGTGCTGTTCTAGCCAAGAAAGCCAGAGTCCACTTAATGTCATAGCCTCTCCACTCTCATGTCAACAAGTCCTTCTGACTTGATTTTTTGGATTAGGTAGTCGAGGAAATTATCTGCCTCTAAACTGAGTCTGGCAACTTTTAAAAACCCTTGGGCATTAACTGTTATTCTATGCCTGATTTCAAGAGTATTGCAGAGAAGTGGCAGAAGGAGTGGGAGTCTGCCAAAATTTTTGAGACAAAGGAAGACTCCAAGAAAAGGAAATACTACTGCATGGAGATGTACCCGTATCCTTCAAGCAGCGGCCTGCACATGGGCCATTCCAGGAATTATGTTATCGGCGATGCTTTCGCAAGATATAAGCGGATGCAGGGATTCAATGTACTTTACCCTATGGGCTATGATTCCTTTGGCCTTCCAGCAGAAAATGCTGCTATCAAGGCAAAGTCCCATCCAAAGATTTTCACTGACACAGCAATTAGAAACTTCATTAGCCAGCAGAAGGCCCTTGGCTTAAGCTATGACTGGTCTCGGATGATAATGTCCCATGACCCTGGCTACTATAGGTGGGATCAGTGGATTTTTTTAAAGATGTTTGAGAAAGGCCTTGTGTATCGCAAGAAGTCTATTGTGAACTGGTGTCCGCAGTGCAACACTGTTCTTGCCAACGAGCAGGTCCATTCAGGCAAGTGCTGGCGCCACGAGGACACAAATGTTGAGGTAAAAGACCTGGAGCAGTGGTTTTTAAAGATTACTGACTATGCTGAAGAGCTCCTGCAGGATATTGA
>JBDRIZ010000135.1:0-2610 GCA_043815525.1 Candidatus Woesearchaeota archaeon | reverse complement strand
AACGGAATAATTGACAACTACCAAAACATAAGGCAGTTCCTAAAGCACAGCGGGTACAAATTCAAAAGCCAGACAGACACTGAAGTGATACCCAACCTTGTACAGTACTACATGAGTGAGGGCAAGGACTTCAAGGATGCTGCAGCAGAGGCGTTAAGACAGGTGGGCGGTTCCTTTGCTGTTGTCGCAATGCACCGCGACAGAGAATACCTGGTCGCTGCAAGGAGGAACTCTCCTTTGGTTATAGGAATCGGCAAGGAAGAAACATTCGCGGCATCTGATGTGCCTGCATTTTTGCAGCACACCAACAAAGTGATATTTTTGGAGGAAAACGAATACTGCGTCCTTGGGAACAGTATAATCTTCTATGAACTTGAGACAGACAGGCGAATAAGAAAAATGGAGCATACACTTCAAATGTCTGCAGAGCAGGCAAGGAAGGGATCATACAAGCACTACATGCTAAAGGAGATTGTTGAGCAAAAAGAAAGCATAAGAAGGGCTGTCGAGCAAAGCCCTTACTTGTTTGACAAAGCAGTATCAATGCTTCAGAGGGCTTTTGGAATATTCTTTGTTGGATGCGGAACAAGCTACCACGCCTGCGTTTCAGCAGGCTACTTATTCGCAGAGAAAGCAAAAAGGCATGTGAATGTGACATTGGCAAGCGAGTTTTCAAACTACGAAAACTTTCTCACAGACAGGACAGTAATGGTGGCACTGTCACAGTCAGGCGAGACAGCAGACACAATAGACGCAATACTGGCTGCAAAGAGGCACGGAGTCAAGGTTATAGCAGTAGTGAATGTTGTAGGAAGCACAATAAGCAGGCTCTCAGACATCACAATAATGATGAATTCAGGGCCAGAGATCTGCGTTCTATCAACAAAAAGCTACACAGCGCAACTCGCGATACTAACAATGTTATCCTATGCAATGGTGGAGAGCATTGAATCAGGCAAGAAAGAGGTTCACAACGCAAGCGAGCACGTCCCGATGATAATTGACAGCAACATACCAAAGCTAAGGCAGCTTGCGAGGCGCATAAAGTCCCAGCAAAGCCTATTCCTGATAGGAAGAAACTTATGCTACCCAAGCAGCCTTGAGGGAGCGCTCAAGATAAAAGAGGTGAGCTACATACACGCAGAAGGTTTTGCAGGGGGAGAATTGAAGCACGGCACATTAGCCCTGATAGAACAGGGGACTCCGGCAATAGTGCTCTCTACAGACAACACAAGAAACGAGATAATCAGCAACGCAGAAGAGATAAAGGCAAGAGGCGGCTACATCATCGGGATAGACAGCAAGCCAAACGAGGTGTACAACTACCACATCCTAATCCCTGAATCAGGATATTCAAACCCCCTACTGATGATAATACCTTTGCAGATACTTGCCTACTACCTCGCAATAGAACGAGGCTGCGACCCTGATCGGCCTAGGAACCTTGCGAAATCGGTAACTGTGAAATAGGTTTCTTCGTAAACCTTTCGGGAAAGGCATCGGAAGGTTTATAAACTATAGTTAAACTATAGAGCATATGGTGACCACAATTCAATTGCGCGAGAATGTGAAGCGAGAGCTCGACAGGCGAAAAGAGTCTAGGAGCGACACTTACGAAGACGTAATTCTGGGCCTTATGAGATCTGCTGAGCAACAAAAAAGGCAACAGAAATCACTGCTCACAGAAGGTTATCTGGAGATGGCCAAGGAAAGCGCAAGAGTAACAAAAGAATGGTCTTCTGCAGATAGGGACTGGGACTAGGATGAAGGTTCTGCGAGGAGACATAGTACTTGTGAACTTGGATCCTGTTGTTGGGTCTGAGCAAGGAAAAGTAAGACCTGCGGTTGTGATACAAAACAATATCGGAAACGAATACAGCCCGACAACAATTGTTGCCCCAATCACCTCCAAAGTATTCAGCAAAGAATTTCCAACGAATGTAAGAGTAACTCCAAAGGACTCTGGTTTGGAGAAGGAATCTACCATCTTATTGAACCAGATAAGAACAATTGACAAGTCAAGAATCATCAAGAAAAAAAGATCACTGGACAGCGAAATAATGAAGAATATCAACTTGGCTATCAAGGTAAGCTTGGATTTGGAGTGACCCTTTGAGCGCACCATCTCAGTCATGGCCTTGCCAATGGATTTGAGCGATGGCCATGACCAACTGAGAAACTTTGCCAAATCTTGCGCTGTTAAACAGATATTTATAAGTAATAACATTCTCACAGTTTGATCATGAAGAAAAACCTAACAGGACTTGAGCTAAAGCATATTGTTTTTGAGCTGCAACAGCTCGCAGGCTCAAAAGTTGCAAAGATCTACCAGCCGGAAAAAAACGAGATCTACATACAGCTCTACAGCTCAAGGACAGGAAAAAAACTTGTGAGAATAGCAGTCCCAAGATTTGTATACATATGCGAGGAAAGGCAGGAAAGCCCTGACAACCCTTATGGATTCTTGCAGTCGCTTAGAAAACACCTGGACCAGTCAATACTAAAGTCAGTGGAACAGCCAGGGCTTGAAAGGCTTGCAAGATTCAAATTCCAGGCAAAGGACGAAGAATACAGCCTGGTTGTGGAGCTATTCGGAAAAGGAAACGCAGT